>JPPB01000174.1 GCA_001483205.1 alpha proteobacterium 3107 | reverse complement strand
CCCCTGGGCAACGGCGGGCAGAACCTCATCCACCGGGATCGGCGTTGCGGGCGCACCCGCCCCCCCCAGCCGGTTCAGCCCGGCCATGGCCAGAAAGGTCGCCGCCGCCACCCCTGCCTCCAGCTTGCGCAGGCGCGTCCCGACACTGCCGCGAAACTCCACCACCTTCAGATCGGGCCGCCGGTTGAGAAGCTGCGCCCGGCGGCGCAGGCTGGAGGTGCCGACAGTCGCGCCCGGCTTCAGCTCGGCAATCCGTCCGGCACCGGGTGACACGAAAGCGTCGCGCACATCCTCGCGCGGCAGGAAAGCATCAAAGGTCAGCCCTTCCGGTTGTCGGACCGGCATGTCCTTTGCCGAATGAACCGCCATGTCTATCGCGCCGGACAGCAGCGCGGCCTCGATTTCCCGCGTAAACAGGCCCTTGCCGCCGATGTCTCTGAGCGGACGATAGCCGATGCGGTCGCCCGTGGTTCTGATCGTCACGATCTCGAAGGCCCGCCCCGGCAGATCAAAAGCGGCGGCCAGACGGTCGCGGGCCTCCCGCGCTTGCGCCAGCGCGAGCGGCGAGCCTCTGGTGCCGATTTTCAGCGGTGCGGACGGGGTGGGCAAAACCGGTTTCATGGCGTCTGTCTAATCGCGGCAAAATGCCATGGCAACGCCCATCCGCTTGACATCCCGCCGCCCGCGCGGGACGAAAGCCATACCATAACCGGGCGAGGGAAGACCGGGTGCCATGAAACAGAAGGCCGCCCCAATGACGACGAAGAAACTGCTGAGGGCACTGGCGGGCGAGGCCCAGCCGACACCGCCGGTCTGGATGATGCGACAGGCGGGCCGCTATTTGCCGGAATACCGCGCGGTGCGGGCGCGGGCCGGGGATTTCCTGTCGCTCTGCTATACGCCGGACCTGGCGGCAGAGGTCACGCTGCAACCGATCCGGCGCTATAGCTTTGACGCAGCGATCCTGTTTGCCGACATCCTTCTGGTGCCGCAGGCTCTGGGGGCAGAGCTGTGGTTTGCCGATGGCGAGGGGCCGCGCCTGTCGCCCGTCACCACCGCCGCCGACATTGACGCCCTGGCAGAGGCTGCCGCCGTGCATGAGCGGCTTGCCCCTGTCTATCAGACCGTGCGCATCCTGTCGCGGGAACTGCCTGCGCAGACGGCGCTGATTGGTTTTGCCGGGGCACCCTGGACCGTCGCCACCTATATGATTGCCGGGCGCGGCACCCCGGATCAGGCCCCGGCCCACCGGCTGAAGGACGAAGCGCCCAAGGCCTTTGACCGCCTGATTGACCGCCTGACCGGTGCCACCATTGAATACCTCTCTGCCCAGATTGACGCCGGGGCCGAGGTGGTAAAGCTGTTTGACAGTTGGGCCGGGTCGCTGGCCCCGGCGGATTTCGCCCGCTATGCCGTTGCCCCTGCGCGGCAGATCATCGCCGCACTCAAACAGCGTCACCCCGGCATTCCGGTCATCGCCTTTCCGCGCGGGGCCGGGTCGGGCTATGCCGGGTTCGCGCGGGCCACGGGCGCGGATTGCGTCGCCCTTGATCAGACGGTCGCCCCGGAATGGGCGGCGCGCCATGTGCAGGTGGACGGCTGCGTTCAGGGCAACCTCGCCCCCCGACACCTGATTGGCGGCGGTCAGGCGCTGATTGACGAGACCCGCGCCATTGTCCGCGCCTTCCGCCACGGGCCGCATATCTTTAACCTCGGCCACGGGATCACCCCGGACGCTGATCCGGCAAATGTCCGACTGATGTTAGAGGCACTGGCCGACGCCTGATCGCTGGCTCAGGCCCCTCACCCGAACCGCTGCAACAGCGGGAAGGCCTCATTCAGCCACCACGCCAGATCGGTAAACGTGCCGGTGATCATCATCAGCCCCACGGTCCACAGCAACAGCCCCGCGATCCGCTCAATCCGGGCCATATGGCGCTTCATCCACGCCATCACCCCGCTCAGCCGGGGAAAGAAGGCGGCGACCAGAAGGAACGGAATGCCCAGCCCCATCGCGTAGACCCCGAGCAAAACCGCCCCCCGCGCAACAGAACCATCCTGCGCCGCCATGGTCAGAATTGCGCCGAGTTGCGGCCCGATGCACGGGGTCCAGCCGAACGCAAAGGCAAGGCCCAGAATATAGGCCCCGAAAGCAGACCCCCCCCGCGCGCCTGCATCAATGCGCAGTTCCCGCTCCAGCACGGGGATGCGCCAGACGCCGACAAAATGCGCCCCGAAGATCATTATGACCACCCCGGACAGCGACGTAAACCATTGCTGGTTTTGCAGAAAGAACCGGCCAAGGGCGGATGCCCCCGCGCCGAGAAGCAAAAACACCGTGGACAGCCCGAGCACGAAAAACAGCGCAGGCAGCAGCGTGCGGCGGCGGGCGTGCGCATCAGCCCCCCCCATGTCAGAGACCGAAATGCCGCCCATATAGGCCAGATAGGGCGGCACCACGGGCAGGACGCAGGGGCTGAGGAACGACAACAGCCCCCCGAGCAGCGCCACGAGCAGCGAGGGCAACAGGCCCGCGTCAAAAACATCTATGCCGAACATTGGGTCATCCGTCGGGGTTTTGCCCTCAATACGCCATGGGCGCGCCGGGGTCACGGGGCAGACGGTCACAATACCGTTTGCGGCGGGGCGGGGGCGTCGGGCGACCCCTGCCACGGCTCACAAACGCCCTGAAAATCCCTTGACGTTCTGCCGGTTTATCGGTTGATTGTTCGCAATTCGGATACGGGGGGTGGATAGGATGCGCGACCGGAATGAACAACGCGGCTTTGGGTGCCCGCTGCGGGCGTGGGTTGCGGCGGTGCTGCTGGCCTTTCTGCTTCCGGCCCATGCCACCGGGGAGGGGGATTTTGACGCGGGTTTCGCGGCCTATGAGCGGGGCGACTACGCCGCCGCCCTTGCCGAGTGGCAACCGCTGGCAGAGGCCGGGGATGC
>JPPB01000173.1 GCA_001483205.1 alpha proteobacterium 3107 | reverse complement strand
CATCAAGGCCAACACCGTTCGCATCGACTATACCGCCGATGACGGCCAGGCCTATGTGCTGAACCTGATAGACACGCCGGGCCATGTGGATTTCTCTTACGAGGTCAGCCGGTCAATGCGCGCGGTCGAAGGCTCTCTGCTGGTCGTCGATTCCACCCAAGGGGTCGAGGCGCAGACCCTGGCCAATGTCTATCAGGCGATTGACGCCGACCACGACATCGTGCCGGTCTTTAACAAGATCGACCTGCCCGCCGCCGACATCGACCGTGTGGCAGAGCAGGTTGAGGATGTGATCGGCATTGATGCGTCCGGGGCGATCCCCGTATCCGCCAAGACCGGGGAAGGCATCCGCGCGGTGCTGGAGGCCATCGTCACCCGCCTGCCCGCCCCGGACGGCACCCACGCCGCGCCGCTGAGGGCAATGCTGGTCGATAGCTGGTATGACGCCTATCTCGGCGTTGTCGTGCTGGTGCGCATCATTGACGGGACGATGAAAAAGGGCGACCGCATCAGGATGATGCAGACCGGTTCAACCCACCAGATCGACCGGATCGGCGTGTTTCGCCCGCAGATGGAAGAGACCGGCGCGCTCGGCCCCGGTGAGATCGGCTATATCACCGCGTCAATCAAACAGGTGCGCGACACACGGGTGGGTGACACCATCACCCACGAGAAAAAGGGCGCGGCGGCCCCCCTGCCGGGGTTCAGGCCGTCGCAGCCGGTGGTTTTCTGCGGCCTTTTCCCCGTGGACAACGCCGCGTTCGGGGATTTGCGCGATGCGCTCGGCAAGCTGGCGCTGAATGATGCGTCCTTCAGCCATGAGACCGAGACCTCTGCCGCGCTCGGTTTCGGCTTTCGCTGCGGGTTTCTTGGCCTTCTGCATCTCGAGGTCATCCGCGACCGGATTGAGCGCGAATACGGCATAGAGATCATCGCCACCGCGCCCTCGGTCATCTATCGCGTCCACATGCGCGACGGAACGGTAAGGGAGCTTCACAACCCCGCTGACATGCCGGACCTGACCCATGTGGACCACCTTGAGGAACCGCGCATCCGGGCGACCATCCTTGCGCCCGACGATCATCTGGGCGAGGTGCTGAAACTGTGTCAGGAGCGGCGCGGCGTTCAGCTTGACCTGACCTATGCGGGGTCGCGGGCGATGGCGGTCTATGATCTGCCGCTGAATGAGGTGGTTTTCGACTTTCACGACCGGTTGAAATCGGTCACCAGAGGCTATGCGAGCTTTGATTATCAACTGGAGGGCTATCGTGCCGATGCTCTGGTCAGGATGCAGATTCTTGTGAATGAAGAGCCGGTGGATGCGTTGGCCGTCATGGTGCATCGTGATCGGGCCGAACAGCGCGGGCGGGCGATGGTGGAAAAGCTGAAAGAGCTGATCCCGCGCCACATGTTCAAAATTCCGATTCAGGCGGCGATCGGCGGGCGGATTATCGCGCGCGAAACCCTTGCGGCGATGCGAAAGGATGTGACGGCCAAATGCTATGGCGGTGATGCGACGCGAAAGCGGAAGCTGTTGGACAAGCAGAAGGCGGGCAAGAGGAAGATGCGCCGTTTTGGTAAGGTGGACATCCCGCAAGAGGCGTTCATCAGCGCGCTCAGGATGGACGGGTGAGGGGGCCGGGGGTGATGGTGGCCCACGCGCCTGTGGGCTATTGCCGTTATCGCGTTACCGGGAGCAGGCCAAAGCAGAAAGTATTTGACAATGCCCCCTGCCTCACTATGTTCGGAATCGGAGGTTCTGTTCCCGGACGGTCGGCCAACGCAGGTTGGAGGTGACGGTTGCGGGAAGCGTTACCTCCTTTTTTATTTCGGCCTTGGCCTCGCCGTGTAGGGATCAGGCACATATATAATCCCGAACAGCTTTCGTATCCTGCCGTTTTCATAGGACTCGCCAGAGTATTGAAGCTCTCCGCACAGACCGGCGAAATCGTGATGGATGTAATCGCGTTTCGGCCCTCTGAAATTCCATTCCGGCCGTCTGAAACCCCAGTTTATGCAGTAGAGACAAAGGTCCGCCGCTTGTATGGCCGGTGAAAGCTCGGAGTCCACAAACATCGGATAAGGCACGATCCATCATCCTGAAAGAACAGCCAGCTCATGGTCCCCCATTTCTATCAAAGTTTGCGCAAAATATGGGAATGCCGGAGCCATCGTCAAGATTTGTCCGCTTCGGCAAACTGGACATCCCGCAGGAGGCGTTCATCAGCGCGCGGCCCTACCCGCTCAACCCCCCGTGCAATGTCGGCACCTCCAGCGCTCCGAACCCGTAATGCCTCAGCCACCGCAGATCGGAATCGAAAAATGCGCGCAGATCGGGGATACCATATTTCAGCATCGCAATACGATCAATCCCGACGCCAAAGGCAAAGCCCTGCCACCGGTCCGGGTCAATCCCCCCCGCCCGCAGCACGTTCGGATGCACCATGCCGGAGCCGAGAATCTCCAGCCAGTCATCGCCCTCGCCCAGTTTCAGCGCGCCCCCTTCCCACGAACAGCGGATGTCCACCTCTGCCGAGGGTTCGGTGAACGGGAAATGCGAGGCACGAAAGCGCAGCTCCACATCCCCCACCCCGAAAAAGGCCTTCACGAACGCCTCCAGGCACCATTTCAGATGCGCCATGGAAATGTCGGCATCAATAGCCAGCCCCTCGACCTGATGGAACATCGGCGTGTGGGTCTGGTCATAATCGGCGCGATAGACCCGGCCCGGCGCGATCACCCTGATCGGCGCGCCATGGGCCTGCATCGCACGTATCTGCACCGGCGAGGTATGGGTGCGCAGCACATGGGGCGGGCGGTCGATGCCTTCCGCACGGCGGATATAGAACGTGTCCATCTCGGCCCGCGCCGGGTGATGGGCAGGCATGTTCAGCGCGTCGAAATTGTGCCAGTCGGTTTCTATCTGCGGCCCCTCGGCGACGGCAAAGCCCATGTCGGCAAAAATCGCTGTCACCTCTTCGGTCACCT
>JPPB01000172.1 GCA_001483205.1 alpha proteobacterium 3107 | reverse complement strand
GGTGTATCGCCACCCAATACCCCGCCCGGCGCTTGCGCCGTGCAGCGCCTGCCTGCCCCCCGGCAGGCGGCTGCCCGGCTCGGCTGTTATGCAGAGGTCTTGGGGATAGATCACTACACCCGGCCTTACCCACGGATAAGGCTGTGCGTCCGGCGGATCGTTTCAGGGAACGGCAAGGGGGGTGCGCCGCCCCACCTCATTGAGGACCGGGACAGTGCGGCCCGTGCCTAGACCCGCCAGTCGAGAAGGCGACGCTCTGCAAGACCAACTGCGGCGCTGACCAGAACGCCCAGCACCGACAGGATCACCACACCGGCAAACAGCCGCTCCAGATCATAGAGCGCCCCGGCCTCGAGAATATACGCCCCAATCCCGTATTCCGCGCCCAACATCTCTGCTGCGACCAGCAGGATGATCGCAATCGCCAGACTGATGCGCAGGCCGGACAGGATACCGGGCATCGCACCGGGCAGGACGATCTTGCTGACGATAGAGAACCAGGACAGCCCGAAGCTCTGCCCCATGCGGATCAGCGTGCGGTCAACGTTATCAACAGCGCCATAGGTCGCGACAACCGTGGGCGTGAACGTGCCGAAGGCGATCAGGGCGTATTTGGACCCCTCACCGATGCCGAACCAGATCACAAACAGCGGCAAAAGCGCAATTTTCGGAATTGGAAAAATCGCCGCGACAAGGGGGGCCATCCCCGCCCGCACATAGGAAAACAGGCCGATCATCACCCCGACCGCCACGCCTGCGCTTACACCGATCAATGCGCCCATGAACAGTCGGCTAAGGGACGGCCCCAGATGCTGAAACAACAGGCCGGAAGTGTAGAGTTCCCCGAATGTCTCCAGCACATCCGACGGCTTTGGCAATGTGAGCGCCGAAATCCATCCCGAGCGGGTGCCCCACTCGGCGATGATGATCAGAACGGCGAACACCATGAACCCGACCCAGCGACGGGGGCCTGGCGCAAACCCACCCCCCCGATAGGCGACCGGGTGCGGGGTTGCAATTTCTGCTGTCACATCAGACATTGACCAGCTCCTCATCGGCGGCGCGGGCCTCATCCCGTATCAGGCCCCAGAGTTTGCTCTGCACACTTTCAAGCTCGGCATCCCCCGCCTTGCGCTCGGCAAGCGCCGTGTCGATTTCAACGGATTCGCGAATCTGGCCGGGGCGTCGGGACAGAACGACAACCTTGTGGCCAAGGCGGACGGCCTCAGCCAGATTGTGGGTGACATAGACCGCGGTAAAGGGCTGGCGGCTCCAGAGCCTGACCAGATCATCCATCAGCAGTTCTCGGGTCTGGGCATCAAGCGCCGAAAGGGGTTCGTCCATCAGCATCACCGCCGGTTTGACGGCCAGCGCGCGCGCAATCGCCACCCGCTGTTTCATGCCGCCGGAAAGCTGTTTCGGCAACGCATTGGCAAAATCCGAAAGCCGGGTCCGGGCCAGCACATCGCCGATGATCCCGTCTGCCTCTGCCCCTCGAATGCCGTGATCCTCCAGTACCAGCGATATGTTGCCATGCACCGTCCGCCACGGCAGCAGCGCGAAATCCTGAAACACATATGTGAGCGGGTTGAGAGACCCCTCCGGTGGCGCGCCAAGCTGAAGGATTTCCCCGCCTGAAGGGCGCTCAAGGCCGCCGATTAGCCGCAGCAGGGTCGATTTCCCGCAACCGGACGGGCCGACCAGACACACGATCCGGCCGGTCGGAATTTCGATAGAGATATTGCGCAGAACCTCAGTAGAGCCATAGGAATGGCCCACCGAAACCACTTGAATGTCCATGAGTGTCTCCGGCGGAAAGGGGGCGCGGCGCGCCCCTGACGCCGCGCCGATTGTCCGCGTTTCAGGCGTTGATCAGCTCGACATAAGAGCCGTCAACAAGGGTGTCGATTGTGATCCCCGCATCCACCAGTCCCTCGGCCTGGAACCAGTTGAGCTGATGCCGGACAGAGGCCATGTTGAGGGCCGCATTCGGGCTGAGCCGCATGGTGCCGTTGATGATTGAGGGGGCGGCTTTTTCACGCGGGCGGTCTGTGTAGACATATTTGTGGATCAGATCGACCATTTCATCGACACTGGCCTCGCCCCCGGCTTTGTCGATCATTGTGCTGTTGTAGTCATCAATACCCTGCGAGAAGGCCGACAGGAAGTCTTCTGTCTGGCCGCGCTGTTCAGCCGCGTTCTTCGCCGAGGTGAAGGCCGTGGTGATCTGATAGTCCGGGATATAATCCTGAACCGCGCCGATGATATGCACCGCACCGGACCCGGCCAGCGGCTTGGCAATATGCGGCACGATGTTCCACGCATCCACCTGCCCGGATTTCAGAGCACCGATGATTGCGCCCACCTTTTGCAAGGGTTTGTAGGACATTTCTATCCCTTCAGCCGCCGCCACATTCGATCCGACATAGTGGAACGAAGAGCCTGATTGAGTGATACCGTAGTTTTTGCCGCCAAGCTGTGACGGAGAGGTCAGACCGGCCCGGAATGCGGCATCAGATGCAATGATCTGCTGTCCGTCGATCCCTTCCTCTTCCTTCAGGGCCCCGCCGATGACCTTGATCGCGCCCTTGTCAGCCAGGCTGATCAGGCCGCCCGAGATGGCAGTGACGGCATAGTCAATATCGCCCGAAGCGATAGCGACGGCCATCGGTTGCGCCGCCTGGAAAAACTCCAGCTCTACGTCTAGACCAGCCGCATCAAAGTAACCCCGCTCAAGGGCGATGAAGCTCGCCGAGTGAGACGTGAAGCGCAGGGCACCAACCTTGATTTTCCGGTTTGCGGCAATCGCGGGTGCCGCCAGGGTCGAAGCTGCAAGGCTTCCGCCCAAAAGGGCAAGCGTGTGCCGTCTGTTGATGTTGGTCATTGATTCCTCCTGTTGGATTTTGTTGATTCAGGGGTGCAGTTCGGTCTCTATCTCTTCGGCGATCAGCTTTTCGGCGGCATTGGCATCTCTTGCCAGGATCGCGTCCACCATTGCCTTATGCCGCT
>JPPB01000171.1 GCA_001483205.1 alpha proteobacterium 3107 | reverse complement strand
GTCCGAAGGGCAGCGCCCGACCCGGCGGAAGCGAAGCGCCCGCCGTGGGGCGGGGCGGGCGCTGCCCGGTCTGGCGACCGGGCGGAACGGGTTGGGTGCCGCCGCGCCATTATGCAGCGGTCATTTCACAGAAACGGCCAGCCGCCCCCGGCCCCCCCTTATCCGCGGATAAGGGCATAACCTCTGACCTATCCGCCGCGCCGTCCCGCCCCCCCCGGCTCATATATCGCAGTGCCGGTCAACTTTCTGCGCAAAATCAGCCGCAATCGCATAGCGCGCCCGGCCCCGAATGCGCGCCCCTTCCATCTCGAGCATCAGCGAGCCACCCTCCGCCGCGACAATCCCGCGCGCGGTCTCACCCGCGGGCAACGTGGCAAAATATTCGGTCTCTGTGCTGTAGCTGGTCGATCCGCGCAGGACGGTGGCCGTGAAGCTGCTTTCCCCCAGCCTGATGCGAACCTCTTCCTGAAAGGCAGGCTTGTCACCGGTCAGGCCGCGCCACATAAACCGGATCGGGTCACTCAGAAGCAGCGCGGCGGGCGGGTCTTCGGGATGTTTGGAAAACGACAGGGTTGCGCGCGGGGGCTCTTCCCCCTCCCGGCAATACAGCTCCAGCAACAGCAGCAAAGCCCCGTCATCGGCAACCGGCCATGTGCCGGCCGGTCCGGTCAATTCGACGTTCTCCGGCTGGATATACAGCCAGTGCCCCTTGCCGTCGTTGCTGGTGACATGGCTGTAGTGGTCTGCCGCCAGCCCGACGGCAGGCAGGGCGCACAGGGCGGCGATGAGAAAGACATGCCTTGGCTTCTTCATGTTCAAGACCTCCGCATATAACATGACAACCAGATTTTGATTTCAACCCCCGGTCCTGATCCCGCCTGGTCGCAAAACCGGGCCGCGCCTCAGAAATCCAGCGCCAGGTCCAGGATCGGGGCCGAATGGGTCAGCGCGCCGCAACTGATATAATCCACCCCCGTCGCCGCCACCTGCCCGATCCGCCCAAGCCGCATGTTGCCGGAGGCCTCGGTGATCATCCGCCCGTCCACGCGCCGCACTGCTTCGGCCAGCGCCTCAGTGCCCATATTGTCCAACAGAACCACATCCGCGCCGCCGGTCCCCAGCACCTCATCCAGTTGATCCAGAGTTTCAACCTCGACCGCGATGCGGATCATGTGGGACGCCGCCCGCCGGGCCGCCCCCAGCGCCGCCCCTACCCCGCCCGCAGCGGCAATATGGTTGTCCTTGATCAGCATTGCGTCCGACAGTCCGATCCGGTGGTTGCAGCCACCGCCATGCAGCACCGCCTGTTTCTCGACCAGTCGCAGGCCCGGCGTCGTCTTGCGGGTGCAGGTGATCCGGGCGCGGGTGCCCTTGGTTTCGGCCACAAACCGCGCGGTCAGCGAAGCAACCCCCGACAGACGCCCGGCGAAATTCAGCGCCACCCGTTCCGCCGACAGGATGGCAGCGGCGGCCCCCTCAATGCGCATCAGCACATCCCCCGGTGCGCAGGCCGACCCGTCCGGGTGTAAAATATCAATCCGCAGCGCCGCATCGGTCAGGCGAAAGACAATCGCGGCCATCTGCATTCCCGACACCACCCCGGCCTCGCGCGCGCAGAGCCGCGCCGAACACACCGCACCGGGGGGGACCACCGCACGGGTGGTCACATCGCCATACCCGCCCAGATCCTCAAGCAGGGCAGCGCGCGCCAGAGGCTCCAGCATCAGGTCAGGCGGCGGGCACGCGGTGAGGGCCTCATCCCCCGTGTCATCCCCCGTGCCCCGGCGCGGGGTCAACGCTCTGCCTCTCGGCCAAGGTCAATCATCCGCGTGATCGCCCGGCGCGCCCGATCCGCGATGCCCGGTGCCACCGTCACCTCGACCTCGCCGCTATGCAGCGCCCAGAGTATCTTCTCCAGCGTGATCTTCTTCATATACGGGCACATGTTACAGGGTTTCGCAAACGTCACTTCCGGCAGCTCATCAGCAATGTTCGACGCCATTGAGCATTCCGTGACCAGCATCGCCTGCTTTGGCCGGTTCCGGCGGACCCAGTTGACGATCCCGCTGGTTGAGCCGGTATAATCGGCCTCAGCCACCACATCGGGCCTGCACTCGGGATGGGCGACGATCTTCACCTCGGGGTTGAGTTCCCGATACGCCCGCAGATCATCAGCCGTGTAAAGCTCATGCACGACACAGGCCCCGTCCCACCACACGACCCGCTTTTTCGTCCGGTTGGCGACGTTTTGGGCCAGAAACCGGTCCGGCGTCATAATCACGGTATCGCCTTTGACCGCATCGACGACCTGTAGCGCGTTGGCCGATGTGCAGCAGATGTCAGAGGTCGCTTTCACCTCTGCCGTGGTATTCACGTATGAGACAACCGGCGCACCGGGATATTCCGCCCGCATCCGGGCAATGCCCTCGGGCGTGATCGATTCCGCCAGAGAACACCCGGCAGAGGCATCCGGGATCAGCACCGTTTTCGCCGGGTTGAGGATTTTCGCGGTCTCGGCCATGAAATGCACGCCGCATTGCACGATAATGTCCTGTTCAACCTCGGTTGCGCGGATCGCCAGCGCCAGGCTGTCGCCGACAAAATCCGCCACCCCGTGATAGATTTCCGGCGTCATGTAGTTATGGGCCAGAATCACCGCGTTTCTTTCCCGCTTCAGCCGGTTGATGGCGATGACATAAGGGGCATGGAGCGCCCAGTCAGCGGGGGACAGGACGCGCGCCATGGTCTTGTATATCTCCCATGTCGCCCTGGTCTTTTCCACCGATGGCGTCAGGTCGTAAAGCGCGGGCAGCGCCTCTTGGATGCGGGTATCCAACATATCGGGCCTTTCAGCGGTTTTGACGGGCCTCTGCATAGCATTGCCGGGGGTGAAAATCCAAGGGGCAAGCGACACCAGCGGGCGGTTTGATGGCAAGGGGTTTAGGGTATAGACCTATAATTAGTTTTATGCTTCAATGACGGAAACCGCAGCACAGGAGGGTTTGATGTCCGGCAA
>JPPB01000170.1 GCA_001483205.1 alpha proteobacterium 3107 | reverse complement strand
CTGGTCAATGAGCGGGTCGCCGGGGATCGCGGCCTGTGGGGCGGGGCGACGGCGCTTGAGGAACCACCCAAACGCACCGATCTGGGCAAACTGCCCAACTACCGCACCCACAAGCACCGGCTCTATGGCGAACAGGAAGGGGTCTGTGTGGGCTGCGACACCCATTTCCCGTTCCGCATCATGGAGGTGGACCATATCCTGCCGAAATCGCGCGGAGGCACCGACCATCCCGAAAATCTGCAACTGCTCTGTTCCGCCTGCAACCGCAGCAAGGGCGGCAGAACCATGGCCGAATGGCGGGCGGCGCAATGAAAGCCGCAGGAACGGATGAAATCAGGGGTGGCCATGGGGGGCGGATGCGGTTTACACCCCATGCAAGGACGGAACCGGTGCAGACAAGGGCGCGCGCGGCACGGGACCAAAAGACCGACGGTATGAGGACGCATGGCTGAATTTCTTTCCACCCCGCTGGGAATATTGGCGATCATCGTCGCGCAATGCCTTGCCGTGACCGCCTTCGTGATGATCTCGCTGCTGTTTCTGGTCTATGGCGACCGCAAGATATGGGCCGCGGTGCAGATGCGCCGGGGGCCGAACATCGTCGGCGCTTTCGGCCTGCTGCAATCGGTGGCGGATGCGCTGAAATACGTGGTCAAAGAGGTGGTGACACCTGCCGGGGCTGACAAACCGGTCTTTTTCCTCGCGCCGATGACATCTTTTGTGCTGGCGATGATCGCTTGGGCGGTGATCCCGTTCAATGACGGCTGGGTGCTGGCCGATCTGAATGTTGCCATCCTCTATGTCTTTGCGGTGTCGTCGCTGGAGGTCTATGGCGTGATCATGGGCGGTTGGGCGTCGAACTCCAAATACGCCTTTCTTGGCGGCCTGCGGTCTGCCGCGCAGATGGTATCCTATGAGGTCTCTATCGGGCTGATCATCATCGGCGTGATCATTTCCACCGGGTCGATGAGCTTTGGCGACATCGTGCGGGCGCAGGATGGCGATTACGGCTTTTTCAGTTGGTATTGGCTGCCGCATCTGCCGATGGTGGCGCTGTTTTTCGTCTCGGCACTGGCCGAGACCAACCGCCCGCCCTTTGACCTGCCGGAAGCGGAATCAGAGCTTGTCGCCGGGTATCAGGTGGAATATTCTTCGACCCCGTTCCTCTTGTTCATGGCGGGCGAATATATCGCCATCTTCCTGATGTGCGCGCTGACTTCGCTGTTGTTTTTCGGCGGCTGGTTGTCGCCGATACCGGGGTTGCCGGACGGGGCGCTGTGGATGGTCGGCAAGATGGCGTTCTTCTTCTTCATCTTCGCGATGGTCAAGGCGGTCACGCCGCGCTATCGTTATGACCAGTTGATGCGGATCGGCTGGAAGGTGTTTTTACCACTCAGCCTTGGCTGGGTGGTGATTGTTGCCTTTCTTGCGCAATACGGGGCGTTCGGCGGGGCTTATGCGCGCTGGATGTAGAAACAACAACACGGGTGGCATGAAATGACCGAAGAAAATAAAAAGCCGGTGTCGAACGACGCCAAGGCGATGAAGGCTTTCGAGTCAAACAAGAAGTCGGCAGGGTATGTCGGCAAAACCGGTAGCGGCATCGCACAGATTATCTGGGTTTTGCTGCTGCTTTCGATCATTGTGATTGCCCTGTTCGGATACCTTGTGGTTGGTGGCCTCGTGCTTGGCCTATTTTTTTTGGGTAGGTGAAATGACCCGTTTCGACTATACCCGCGCCGCGAAATACTTCCTGCTGGCGGATTTCATCAAAGGCTTCGGGCTGGGGCTGAAATATTTCCTGTCCCCCAAGGCGACGGTGAACTATCCCCACGAAAAGGGGCCGCTTTCGCCGCGCTTCCGGGGGGAGCACGCCCTTCGCCGCTATCCGAACGGCGAAGAGCGCTGCATCGCCTGCAAGCTGTGCGAGGCGATTTGCCCGGCGCAGGCAATCACCATTGAGGCCGAACCGCGCGATGACGGCTCTCGCCGCACCACCCGCTATGACATCGACATGACCAAGTGCATCTATTGCGGGTTCTGTCAGGAGGCCTGCCCGGTGGACGCCATCGTCGAAGGCCCGAATTTCGAGTTTTCGACCGAAACCCGCGAAGAACTCTACTATGACAAGGAAAGGCTGTTGGCCAACGGCGACCGCTGGGAAGCCGAGATCGCCCGCAACCTGGAGCTGGACGCGCCCTACAGATGAGCACTGCCCGGCCCGCAATGGCGCGGGCGGCGGCGGAACAGAGGATGACAAGACCATGACCGCAGCGGCGCTTGCCTTCTATGTCTTCGCAATATCGGCCCTGACCGGGGGGCTGTTCACGGTCATCTCGCGCAATCCGGTGCATTCGGTGCTGTGGCTGATCCTCGCCTTCCTGTCCTCGGCGGGGCTGTTCGTTCTGCTTGGGGCCGAGTTTGTTGCCATGTTGTTGGTCATCGTCTATGTCGGCGCGGTTGCCGTGCTGTTCCTGTTCGTGGTGATGATGCTTGATGTCGATTTCGCCGAGTTGAGGGCGGGAATGGCCAGATACATGCCGCTGGCGCTGCTGATCGGGGTGGTGCTTCTGATGCAGCTTGCCATCGTGCTGGGAAGCTGGACCCCGGCGGACGGGGTGCGGGTGGCCGAAAGCATGTCCGGCCTTGCCGTGCCGGAGACCCACAACACCGCGGCCCTGGGGCGGCTTATCTATGACGACTACATCTATCTGTTTCAGGCAGCGGGGCTGATCCTGCTGGTGGCGATGATCGGGGCGATTGTGCTGACACTGCGCCACCGCAAGGATGTCAAGCGCCAGAACGTCATGGCCCAGATGCACCGTGACCCGGCCCGGGCGCTGGAGCTTGTGGACGTAAAGCCGGGGCAGGGGCTGTAAGTGGCCGTGCGAACGGGGCGCGGTGCAGGCAGGCTGCGCAAATACGAAACACGGGGGAACCGATGATCGGACTTGAACATTACCTGAGCGTCGCGGCGGCCCTGTTCGTCATCGGCATTTTCGGCCTGTTTCTCAACCGCAAGAACATCATCGTCCTGCTGATGTCGATCGAGTTGATCCTGCTGGCGGTCAATATCAACTTTGTCGCCTTCTCGGCCTATCTGGGTGATCTGGCCGGGCAGGTCTTTACCTTCTTCGTGCTGACGGTCGCCGCCGCCGAAGCCGCCATCGGCCTTGCCATTCTCGTCTGCTTTTTCCGCAATCGCGGCACCATCGCGGTCGAGGATGTCAACATGATGAAAGGGTAGAGAGACCATGGAAACCATCATCCTCTTTGCCCCGCTGCTCGGCGCGGTCATCGCGGGCTTTGGCTGGCGCATGATCGGCGAGACGGGCGCGATCTGGCTGTCCACGGGGCTGCTGTTTCTGGTCGCGCTTCTGTCCTGGATTGTGTTTCTGGGATTTGACGGCGAGACGCGCCAGACAGAGCTTTTCCGCTATATCCAGTCCGGCGCGCTTGATACAAGCTGGGCGATCCGGCTTGACCGGCTGACCGCGATTATGCTGGTGGTGGTGACGACGGTCTCGAGCCTCGTGCATCTCTATTCCGTCGGCTACATGGCCGGTGATGCCAATTTCCGCGACGGCGAAAGCTATCGCCCGCGCTTTTTCGCCTATCTGTCGTTCTTTACCTTCGCCATGCTGATGCTGGTGACTTCGGACAATCTGGTGCAGATGTTCTTTGGCTGGGAAGGCGTCGGCGTTGCCTCTTACCTGCTGATCGGCTTCTATTTCCGCAAGCCCTCTGCCAATGCCGCCGCGATCAAGGCGTTCATCGTCAACCGGGTGGGGGATTTCGGCTTTGCGTTGGGGATTTTCGGCCTGTTTCTGATGGTGGACAGCATCAATTTCGATGATGTCTTTGCCGCCGGGCCGGTTCTGGCTGAAACGCAACTGCAATTCCTGTGGCGCGAATGGAACGCCGCCAACCTGCTGGCCTTTCTGCTGTTCGTCGGTGCGATGGGGAAATCGGCGCAGTTCTTCCTGCACACATGGCTGCCGGACGCGATGGAAGGCCCGACCCCGGTCTCGGCGCTGATCCATGCGGCAACCATGGTGACGGCGGGGGTGTTTCTGGTCTGCCGGATGTCGCCGCTCTTGGAGTTCGCGCCGGAGGCCAAGGCGATCATCGTCTGGATCGGTGCGATCACCGCCTTTTTTGCCGCAACCGTGGCGCTGGTGCAGAACGACATCAAGCGCGTGATTGCCTATTCGACCTGCTCACAACTGGGCTATATGTTTGTGGCCGCTGGTGTTGGCGTTTATTCGGCGGCCATGTTCCACCTGTTCACCCATGCCTTTTTCAAGGCGATGCTGTTTCTGGGCGCGGGGGCGGTCATCCACGGGATGCACCATGAACAGGACATGCGGCATTACGGCGGGCTGCGCCATCGGATGCCCCGGACCTTCTGGGCGATGCTGATCGGCACCTTGGCCATCACCGGCGTCGGCATTCCGCTGACCACCATCGGTTTTGCCGGGTTTCTGTCCAAGGACGCGATCATCGAAAGCGCATGGGGGGCGCATAGCCCGGCGGGTGATTTTGCCTTCTGGGCACTGGTGATTGCCGCCTTTATGACCAGCTTTTATAGCTGGCGGCTGATGTTCCTGACCTTCTTTGGCGCGCCGAGGGGGGACCGGCACACCCATGAACATGCCCATGAAAGCCCTGCCGTGATGGTGATCCCGCTGGCGGGGCTGGCTTTGGGGGCAGTGTTTGCCGGAATGATCTGGTTCAAGCCCTTCTTCGGGACGCATGAGGAGGTGAACGCCTTTTATGGTGTGCCGGAGCATCATGCCGAGGCCACGCACGGGCACGGGGCGGACGATCACACTGAGGCCACCACCGGGGCCGGGGATCATGCCGAGGGCTGGATGCCGGGGCAGGGCGCGGTCTTTACCCACCCGGAGAACCATGTGCTGGAGGCCGCCCACCGCGCTCCGAAATGGGTAAAGCTGTCCCCTGCCGTTATGATGCTGCTCGGGCTTGGCCTTGCCTGGCTGTTCTACATCCGCGCGCCGGGGCTGCCGGGTCGTCTGGCCCGCGCCCAACCCCGCGCCTACCGGTTCCTGCTCAATAAATGGTATGTGGATGAAATTTACGACGCGGCCTTTGTGCGGCCTGCCATGGCGGGCGGGCGACTGTTGTGGAGACGCGGCGACGGCACGATCATCGACGGCGCGTTGAACGGCATCGCAATGGGGGTCATCCCGTTCCTCACCCGGCTCGCCGGACGCGCGCAATCCGGCTATATCTTTACCTATGCTTTCGCCATGGTGATCGGGGTTGTTGTGCTGATTTCGTGGATGATGATCGGCGGGGGGGCCGAATAACCATGGAAAACCTGCTTTCCATCGTCACCTTCATCCCGACGCTGGCGGCGCTGATCCTGGCCCTGTTCCTGCGTGGCGACGACGCGCCTGCGCAGCAGAACGCAAAATGGCTGGCGCTGATCGCGACCGGGACGGCATTCCTGTTGTCGCTCTTCATCCTGTCCGGCTTTGACCCGAACGACACCGGCTTTCAGTTCGTTGAAGAAGCCGAATGGATTCTGGGCCTGAAATACAAGATGGGGGTGGACGGGATCAGCGTGCTGTTCGTCATGCTGACCACATTCCTGATGCCGCTGGTCATTCTGGCCTGCTGGGACGTGACCCATAGGGTAAAGGACTACATGATCGCCTTTCTGGTGCTAGAGACAATGATGCTGGGCGTGTTTATGGCCCTTGATCTGGTGCTGTTCTATCTGTTTTTTGAGGCTGGTCTGATCCCGATGTTCCTGATCATCGGCATCTGGGGCGGCAAAGAGCGCATCTATGCAGCGTTCAAGTTCTTCCTCTACACCTTTCTCGGCTCGGTCCTGATGCTGGTTGCCATGATCGGCATGTATCACGACGCGGGCACGACCGATATTCCGGCGCTTCTGAACCATCAGTTCAGTTCCGGCACCGTCAGCGTCATGGGCTTTGAGGTCATCGGCGGTCTTCAGATGCTGTTGTGGATCGCGTTTTTTGCCTCTTTTGCAGTGAAACTGCCGATGTGGCCGGTCCATACCTGGCTGCCCGACGCCCATGTTCAGGCCCCGACGGCGGGGTCCGTGGTGCTGGCGGCAATCCTGCTGAAGATGGGCGGCTATGGCTTTCTGCGCTTTAGCCTGCCGATGTTTCCCGTTGCTTCTGACCTGCTCGCGCCGCTTATCTTCTGGCTGTCGGCAACGGCCATCGTTTACACCTCATTAGTGGCGCTGGTGCAGGAAGACATGAAAAAGCTGATCGCCTATTCCTCGGTCGCCCATATGGGATATGTGACGATGGGGATTTTTGCCGCCAACCAGCAGGGGATCGACGGCGCAATCTTTCAGATGCTGAGCCACGGTTTCATTTCCGGCGCGCTGTTTCTGTGTGTCGGGGTGATCTATGACCGGATGCACACCCGGCAGATTGACGCCTATGGCGGCCTTGTGAACCGGATGCCCGCCTATGCGCTGGTCTTCATGTTCTTCACCCTGGCCAATGTCGGCCTGCCCGGCACGTCCGGTTTCGTGGGCGAGTTTCTGACCCTGATGGGGGTCTTTCAGGCCAACACCTGGGTGGCGCTGTTCGCGACATCGGGGGTGATCCTGTCGGCGGCCTATGCGCTGTGGCTGTATCGCCGGGTGATGATGGGTGACCTGATCAAAGAGGCGCTGCGCTCGATCACCGACATGACCGGGCGCGAACGCCTGATCTTTGCGCCGCTGGTGGCGATGACGCTGTTGCTCGGGGTTTGCCCGTGGCTGGCCACCGACCTGATCGGCCCGTCGGTCGGACACCTGATCGCCGAGTATCACGCCGCGCTGCCCGTGACGGAAAGCGCGACGCAAATTGCCGCATCACATTAGGGGTGGGTTCGATGATTGCTACCGATATTGCCGCCATCCTGCCAGAGGTCATCCTTGCCGTCCTTGCCATGGGCGCGCTGCTTGGTGCGGTCTATACAGGCGGGGACAGGACGACGCCGCTGCTGATCTGGTCGGCGGCTCTGGTGATGGTCGCGCTTGGCGTCTGGATCGGTTTCGGCATGTCGGGGACGCGAACGGCCTTTGGCGGCGCGTTCATCAATGACGGCTTTGCCCGCTTTGCCAAGGTCGCGGTTCTGTGGTCCGCCGCGGTGGTGTTGCTGATGAGCCTTGACTACCTGTCGCGCTGTGACCTGTTGCGGTTCGAGTTTCCCCTGCTGGTGGCGCTTGCGGTGGTGGGCATGATGATGATGGTCAGCGCGGGCGACCTGATGGCGCTTTACATGGGGCTGGAGCTGCAATCGCTTGCGCTCTATGTTGCCGCGTCGCTGCGCCGGGACAGCGTGAAATCGACCGAGGCCGGGCTGAAATATTTCGTCCTTGGCGCGCTCGGCTCCGGCCTGCTGCTTTACGGGTGTTCGCTGGCTTACGGCTTTGCGGGCACGACGCAGTTCTCCGGCATTATCGCGACAGCGCAAGACGGGCATGTGGGCATCGGGCTGCTGTTCGGTCTGGTCTTCATCATCACCGGGCTGGCATTTAAGGTGTCCGCCGTGCCGTTCCACATGTGGACGCCGGATGTGTATGAGGGTGCCCCCACTCCGGTGACGGCCTTTTTCGCCACCGCCCCGAAAATGGCGGCGATGGCGCTGTTTGCGCGGGTGATGCACGATGCTTTTGGCGCGGCGGTGGCGGACTGGTCCGGGATCATCGCGCTTCTGTCGGTCGGCTCAATGTTTCTGGGTGCGGTTGCGGCGATCGGACAGCGGGACATCAAGCGCCTGATGGCCTATTCCTCAATCGCGCATATGGGGTTTGCCCTGATGGGGCTGGCGGCGGGAACCGGGTTCGGGGTGCAGGCGATGCTGATCTACATGGCGATCTATCTGGCCATGAGCCTGGGCGTTTTCGCCTTTATCCTGTCGCTGGAGCGCGACGGCAGGCCGGTGACGGACATCGGCAATCTGCACCAGTATTCCCGTCAGCAACCGCTGCGCGCGCTCTGTATGCTGGTTCTGTTGTTCAGCCTTGCCGGTGTGCCGCCGATGGTGGGGTTCTTCGGCAAGTTCTATGTGCTGCGCGCGGCGGTAGAGGCCGACATGATCTGGCTTGCGGTTGCGGGTGTGATCGCATCCGTCATCGGGGCGTTCTATTACCTGCGCATCGTCTATTTCATGTATTTCGGCGAGGAACGGGAGCCGTTGGACCCGCCTGCCTCGACCGTTCAGTGGGCGGTTCTGGTGGCGTCGGCGGCGGTGATGGTATTCGGGGTCGTCAATCTGCTCGGCATCGAAGGCCCGGCGGCGATGGCGGCAGAAGCTCTTGTCCGCTGATCCCTGGCCCGAAGGCGTTGGCCGTCTGATCCTGGAAGAGGTGGACAGCACCAATTCAGAGGCGGGCCGCCGCGCCACGGCGCTTGCCGGGCCGACATGGATCCTTGCCCGGCGTCAGACCTGTGGCCGGGGCCGCCGGGGGCGTCCCTGGTCCGACCCTGCGGGGAATTTTGCCGCCACCCTGCTCATGCGCCCGCCGGGGCCGCCGGAACAGGTGGCGTTGTTGTCATTCGCCGCCGCCCTTGCGGTTTTTGACGCCTGTGTCGCGGTGATAGGCCGGGCAGAGATGTTTTCGCTGAAATGGCCGAATGATGTTCTGCTGAATGGCGGCAAACTGGCGGGTATTTTGCTGGAATCGGCGGGGAACGGGGCCGGGGTTGCGCATGTCTGCATCGGTATCGGCCTCAACCTGGTCTCTTCGCCCGAAATCACCGAGGCCGCGCCCGGCACACGCCCGCCCGCGAACCTTCTGGCCGCAACCGGGGCACGGGTGACGCCGGAAGAGTTCCTTGACCATCTCGCCCCCGCCTGTGCGGGCCGGGTGCGGCAGCTCGTCACCTACGGCTTTGACCCGGTGCGCCGCGCCTGGCTTGCCCGTGCCGCACATCTGGGAGAACCGATGACCGCCCGCACCCTGCGCGATGCCACCACGGGCACATTCGAGACCGTGGACGAGACCGGCAATCTGGTGCTGATGACCCCCACCGGGCGACGGGCCATCGCCGCCGCCGATGTGTTCTTCGGGGAAGGATAGCCCATGCTTCTGGCCATCGACTGCGGCAACACCAATACCGTCTTTTCCGTCTGGGACGGGGGGCGGTTTCTCTGCACCCTGCGCACGGCAACGGTGCATCAGCGCACGGCGGACCAGTATTTCGTCTGGCTTTCGACGCTGCTGGAACATCACGGCATCCCCTTCGGCATTGATGAGGTTGTCATCTCTTCGACCGTGCCGCGTGTGGTGTGGAACCTGCGGGTGTTTGCCGACCGCTATTGCAATGCGCGCCCGCTGGTGGTGGGCAAGCCTGATTGCCTGCTGCCCGTGGATGTGCGCGTGGACGAGGGCGCGCAGGTCGGTCCGGACCGGCTGGTGAACACCGTTGCCGGGCATGACCTTTACGGCGGCGACCTGATCATCGTCGATTTCGGCACCGCGACCACGTTTGATGTGGTTGCCAAAGACGGGGCTTATATCGGCGGGGTGATCGCGCCGGGGGTGGATTTGAGCCTTGAGGCCCTGCATCAGGCCGCCGCCGCCCTGCCCCATGTGGATATTTCACGGCCCGAGCGGGTGATCGGGGCCAACACCGTTGCCTGTATGCAGTCGGGCATCTTCTGGGGGTATGTGGGGCTGATCGGCGGCATAACCCGGCGAATCAAGGCAGAACGGGGGCGCGAAATGACAGTAATCTCGACCGGCGGCCTTGCGCCCCTGTTCCAGCAGGGATACGCGCTGTTTGACCACTTCGAGGAAAACCTGACCATGCACGGGTTGATCGTGATTTATGAATACAACAGAGAAAAGCACCACAATGCGCAGTGACCGTCTGATTTACCTTCCCCTCGGCGGGGCCGGGGAAGTTGGCATGAACGCCTATGTCTATGGCTATGGCCCCCCCGGAAAGGAGCGCCTGATCCTTGTTGATCTGGGCGTGACCTTCCCCGATATGGACACGACGCCGGGGGTCGATCTGATCTTTCCTGACATCGGCTGGCTGGCGGAAAACCGCGACCGGCTGGAGGCGATCTTCATCACCCATGCGCATGAGGATCATGTCGGCGGGCTGGGGCATCTGTGGCGGCGGCTGAAGGTGCCGGTCTATGCGCGCCCCTTCACCGCCTATCACGCGCGGCGCAAGATGGAGGAACAGGGCGCGCCCGATGACCGGGTAGAGACCGCCCTGCCATGGCCGGAACAGACAGAGGCCGGGCCGTTCAGGGTGGGCTTTCTGCCGCTCAGCCATTCGATCCCGGAAAGCTCTGCTCTGGTGATCGACACGCCTCTGGGCCGCGTCATCCACACCGGCGATTTCAAGCTCGATGAAACGCCGCTGGTGGGGGAACCGTTCGACCCGGCGCTGTGGGCAGAGGTGGCAAGGCCGGGCGTCAGGGCGCTGGTCTGCGATTCGACCAATGTGCTGTCGCTCCATGAGGGGCGGTCAGAGGCATCCGTCGGCCCGGCAATCGAAAAGCTGGTTGCGAAGGCCTCAGGCATGTTTGTGGCGACCACCTTTGCCTCTAACATTGCCCGTGTGCGGACGCTGGCACTGGCGGGCCGGGCGGCGGGGCGGTCGGTCTGCCTGCTGGGGCGGGCGATGCGCCGGATGATCAGCGCCGGGGTCTCGACCGGCGTTCTGGCCGACTTTCCGCCGATGATCGGGCCGGAAGAGGCACGGGACATCCCGCGCAAAGAGCTGATGCTGATCGTGACCGGCAGCCAGGGGGAGCGTCGCGCGGCCTCGGCGCAGCTTTCGCGCGGCAGGTATCTGGGACTGTCGCTGGCCGAGGGCGATAGCTTTCTGTTTTCGTCCAAGACCATTCCCGGCAATGAGCGCGGGGTGATCTCTGTCATCAATGCGCTTTCAGAGCGGGGGGTGGAGGTCATCGATGACAGTTCCGGCGAATATCATGTCTCGGGCCATGCAAACCGGCCCGATCTGGCGCGGGTTCACGACATCATCAACCCGCAGATGGTGATCCCCATGCACGGCGAGCACCGGCACCTGCGGGCGCATGTGAAGCTGGCGCAATCGAAAGGGCGGCCCGGTGCGCTGGCCGTGAACGGAACGGTGCTGGATTTGAGCGGGGATGCGCCGGAAGTGGTTGAGCATATAGAGACGGGCCGCCTCTATCTGGACGGCAGCGTGCAGATTGGTGCGATGGATGGCGTGGTGCGGGACCGTCTGCGCATGGCTGTAGGTGGTCATGTGATTGTCACGCTGATCATCGACGAAGAAGATGAGGTTTTGGGCGATCCGTGGGTCGAGACCATGGGCCTGCCGGAACGCGGCGTTTCCCGCAGGCCGGTGGTGGAGGCGCTGGAGGAGGCGCTGCGCCGGTTCATGGCCCGGCTGGAGCGCGGGGTTCTTCTGGAGGACGAGAGGTTTGAGGAGGCGTTGCGCCGCGAAACCCGCCGCGTCGCCGGTGATGAGCTTGGCCGTAAGCCGCAGGTGAGCGTGGTGATCAGCCGTCTTGCCGCCTGAGCGCGGGGGATGCCGGGAAAGGTATTGGGGCAGCGCCCGGCCCGGTGAGGGGGCGCGCGCCACCCCACCCCATTGAGGGGGTGAGGCTCGTCCCGGAAACGGTCTGGTGGACCGTCTTAAAGACCTCTGCATATGGTTGTATCGCCCCCCAAATGTCCCGCCCGGCGCTTGCTGCCCAAGCAGCGCCTGCCTGCCTGCCCCCCGGCAGGTGCTTTAAACGTTTCAACCTGTTGGCACGTATGGACTTTATGGCAAGGCCATCGCCAATTTGGAATATCGCGAAAAGCGCCTGCCCAGGCAGGCGGCTGCCCGGCTCGTTCAATACACAGAGGTTTTCCTCACCGCCGTCGGCTCAGATCATTGGCCGCGCCCATCACCCGAACGACCCGCACCCCCTCAAGCACCGCGTCCGAAACCGCACGGGCCACGATGACCTCGCGCGATTGCCGGTTGCCCGCCAGCTCCCGTCCAATGGGCGCTTCAATGCGGAAACGATAGGTCAGCACCCCGTCAACCGGGCGCTCATCGGCAACCGGCTCCAGCCCGGCCCCCCAATAGCCCTGCGTCGGTGGCAGGCCGGTTGCGCGGATGATCGCGCCGCCGGGGGTGCGGTCAATCCGCAGGTCGGTGACCTGCTGCACCAGACCGGTGCGGTCAAGCACATCCGGGCGGTCAGGGGCCTCAGATCGGGGCGCGGCCTCCTCCCGCCCGAACCAGTTGAAGGGGTTGAGGCGCGACTCTCCGCACGCCGTCAAAACCAGAGCGCAAACCACAAGCGTGAAAACCGGGGCTTTCATGGACCGATCCCTCTTTCTGCCTCTCTCCGGGTTAACCGAAAGTGGCGCGGTTGAAAACCCGTCTTTGAAAGTCTGGACCTTTGCGGCGGGTCGTCCTAGTCATTCCGGGGACACCATGCAGGATCAGGAGCAGCCCGTGGCGACAGAGGCATTCGAGGATATTGCCGGAAATTTCGGGTTTCTGGACGATTGGGAAGACCGGTATCGGTATGTGATTGAGCTGGGCGCGGCGATGACCCGGCTGGACCCGGCGCTTCAGACTGCGGCGACCCGGGTCGAGGGGTGCGCGAGTCAGGTCTGGTTGCGGCACCGGATTGAGGGGACGGGCGCGGGGGCGGTGTTCAGCTTTCAGGGCGAGAGCGATGCGATGATCGTGCGGGGGCTGATCGCTATTCTCGGCGCGCTGTATAACGGGTTGACGGTTGGTGAGGCGCTGAGGGTCGATGCCCATGCAGAGCTGGCACGGCTGGGGCTGGACGCGCATCTGTCGGCGCAGCGCTCGAACGGATTGCGGGCGATGGTCGGGCGGATCAGGCACCTGGCGCAGGCGGAAGTCGCCGGTTGAGGCACGGGTCGGCGGGAGAGTTGCCGGACGCGGTGGCGGGGCTTTAGGGTGCAGGGCATCCCGAAATGCCACGTCGGCCCGCAAAAGAGACGCACCTTATCCGCGGATAAGGGCAATACTTCTGACGTATTCGTTCTGCCGGGCGGAATCAGGGCCGGGGTTTGGACTCAAAATCCGGTCGCCCCGCAACAATGATTTTTCACGCCCCCCGTTGACCCCCGGAACGCCCGGACGCATCCTTGCCCCATGTTGCCGAACGCCCGCCTGACCCGATGCCCGATTCCCCATGAGCCGGAACGCGGTGCAGAGGTCGCGGCGCTGTTTCCCGACCTTACCCCCGACCTCAGAGAGCTGATTTGCGGCACAGCGGGGTGCAGCCCGTATCTGGCCGCGCTTGCCACCGCAGAGGCCCGCTGGATCGGCGTGGCCCTGAGCCGTTCGCCCGAGGACGCGCTGGCCGATGTGCTCGCACCGTTGCCTGCCACCGCCCCGGATCAGCTTTCAAAGGCGTTGCGCCGCGCCAAACGTCGCATCGCGCTTCTGGTGGCTCTGTGCGATCTCGGCGGCATCTGGTCGCTGGAAGAGACAACCGCCGCTCTGACCCGGCTGGCGGACATGGCCGTCGATCTGTCGATGAAGGCGCAGGTCGGCGCGGAAATCCGCCGGAGCAGGCTGCCGGGGATGACCGGGGACGATCTGCCCGATGCCGCCGGGATGGTGGCGCTGGCAATGGGCAAGATGGGGGCGGGGGAGCTCAACTATTCCTCTGACATTGACCTGATTTGCCTGTTTGATGAGGCCCGGTTTGACCCGGCTGACCGGGGTGACGCCCGTGCCGGGTTCATCCGGGCGACCCGGCGCATGGCGGCGCAGTTGTCGGACATGACCGCGGACGGCTATGTCTTTCGCACCGATCTGCGCCTGCGCCCCGATCCCTCGGTCACACCGGTCTGCCTGTCGATGGAGGCGGCGGAACGCTATTACGAAAGCGTCGGGCGAACATGGGAGCGCGCGGCCCATATCAAGGCGCGGCCCTGCGCGGGTGATCTGCGGGCCGGGCGGGCCTGGCTTGACCGGCTGCGGCCCTTTATCTGGCGCAGGCATCTGGATTTCGCCGCCATCCGGGACGCCCACGACATGCGCCTGCGCATCCGTGGCCACAAGCGGCTGGGCGGGCCGCTCATCCTGCCCGGCCATGACATCAAACTGGGGCGCGGCGGGATTCGTGAAATTGAGTTCTTCACCCAGACCCGTCAGATTATTGCCGGCGGGCGCGACCCTGACCTGCGGGTGCGCGAAACGGTGGAAGGGTTGTCGCGCCTTGCGGCGGGGGGATGGACACCGGCAGAGGTGGCGGACACCCTGACCGGGCATTACCGCTTTCACCGGGAGGTGGAGCATCGCTTGCAGATGATCAATGATGCGCAAACTCACGCCCTGCCTGCCTCTGACGAGGGGTTTCGCCGCCTGGCGCATTTCATGGGCCGGACGGATGCGGGGGCGCTGAAGCAGGAGCTGACGGAGCGCCTGGGCGAAGTCCATTCGCTGACCGAGCGTTTCTTTGCCCCCGGCGAGAACCCGGCAGAACCGGCGGCCCTGTCCGGCCCGGCGGCGCGGATCGTTTCCCGCTGGCAGGCATATCCGGCGCTGCGGTCCGCCCGTGCGCGCGAGATTTTCCGCCGGGTCAGGCCGGAAATCCTGAAACGCATGGGGCGCGCCGCCCGACCCGAAGAGGCGTTGGCCCGGTTTGACGGCTTTCTGTCGGGGCTTCCGGCGGGGGTGCAGCTTTTGTCGCTGTTCGAGGCCAACCCACATCTGATCGACCTTCTCGTGGATATTTGCGTCACGTCGCCCGCACTCGCCCGTCACCTGTCGCGCAATTCGGGGGTTCTGGATGCGGTGCTGGACGGGGCGTTTTTCGAGCCATGGCCGGGGGAGGCCGGGCTTTGTGCGCTTATGTCCGGGGCGATGGCGGCGGCGGATGGTTATGAGCATAAATTGGATGCGATCCGGCGGGCGCGTGCAGAGTGGCATTTCCGCATCGGTGTGCATCATCTGCGCGGGCTGGTGGACGCTGCCGGGGCGGGGCGTCAGTATGCAGAGCTTGCCGGGGCCGTTCTTGGCGCGCTGTGGCCGGTGGTGACAGGTGAGTTCAGCCGCAGGCACGGCCCGCCGCCGTCGGGCAGGGGCGCGGTGGTGCTCGGCATGGGGGCGCTCGGGGCCGGACGGTTGAGTGCCCGGTCCGCTCTTGACCTGATCGTGATCCACGATGCCGATGATGCAGACACGGCGGATGCGGCGGCCCGGCCCTATTATGCGCGGCTCACCCGGGCGCTGGTGACGGCTCTGAGCGCACCGATGGCGGGCGGCAGTCTCTACGGGCCGGACATGCGGCCCAGACCATCCGGGCAGCGGGGGCCGGTGGCAATCGGGTTCGCGGCGTTCCGGGCGCACCAGTGGCAGAACGCCCGCACATGGGAGCATCTGGCCCTGACGCGGGCGCGGGCGGTTGCCGGGCCTGCCGGGCTGATGGCAGAGGTGGAAGCGTTCCGGGCGGCGCTGCTGTCGGAAAAGGGCGCGCCGGGGCAGGTGGTGCCGGATGTGCGGCAGATGCGGGCGCGTCCGGCCACTGCCACGCCCGCGACGGCAGAGTGGGAGACAAGGCCGGGGCCGGGCAGGATGCAGGACATAGAGCTGTTGGTGCAGGCGGGGGCGCTGATGGCGGGGTGTTCTGCGACCGGGGTTGAGGCGCAGGCAGAGGCCGCCCGCGCCGCCGGGTGGCTGTCCGGTGATCAGGCTGCCATGCTCTCTGCCTGTTACGATCTGATGTGGCAGGTGCTGGCCTGTTCCCGGTTGCTGTCGGACCAGCCTCTGGATATGAGGGAGATCGGCGAGGGTGGCCAGGCGTTCCTGTTGCGGGAGACCGGGGCCGCCGACGCGGAAGCGCTGAAGGCGCGGATGAAGCGGCTGGCCATGGGCGCGGATGCGGTTATTGCCGGTGCCCTGAGACAGTGGCCCCCGGCGGGAGGAAACGGATGGAACTGAAGGAAATGGACCCGCGCGGGCT
Organism: alpha proteobacterium 3107; assembly: GCA_001483205.1. Taxonomy (GTDB): domain Bacteria; phylum Pseudomonadota; class Alphaproteobacteria; order Rhodobacterales; family Rhodobacteraceae; genus 3107. The sequence continues at coordinate 516 of JPPB01000170.1, read as the reverse complement.
GTTCGGGGACAGTTATCGAATTGAGGGGATCACCGAGGGCGAATGCCGTTCGATCTTTCTCGACTGGGCGATCGGGGTGCCGGTGGCAGAGGATGCGAAACGCTGGCTGGGGCGGCTGTATGCCCATTATCAGCCGCTGTTCCCGGATCATCCGATGACGAAGGTGCTGGCCGAAGGGCTGGAGCAGGCCGCCACTGTCCGCCGTCGGGGGGGCCGGGATGGTCGGGCCATGCGGCAGGCGGCTGCCCGGCCCGGCGAATAGGTCAGATGTGTTGCCCTTATCCGCGGATAAGCCTTGTCCAAGACCTCTGCATAATGGCGTATCGCCCGCCAAACCATCCGCCCTGCCCGCGCCAATATGTCAGCAGTGCTGCCCTTATCCGCGGGTAAGCGGCCCCCTCGCCGGAACAGAGGCGCGACCCGTCCGAAGGGCAGCGCCCGGCCCGGAGGGTGCAAAGCGCCCGCCGTGGGGTGAGGCCCGTCTCGGAAACGGTCCGGTGGACCGTTTCAGGGCCG
>JPPB01000169.1 GCA_001483205.1 alpha proteobacterium 3107 | reverse complement strand
ACATGAAACCCTCCTGTGCTGCGGTTTCCGTCATTGAAGCATAAAACTAATTATAGGTCTACACCCTAGATTTGTCAATCCCCCGAACAAACGGGTGACATGCCCGCCAGGGGGCGCTACCTTCCGGCGCGTCGTTCATATTTCCGGGGCCGCCCGCGTGCAGAAACCACCCCCAGACCGTCCGAATGCTGACAGAGGCCACAGAGACCATCGCCCGATCCCCGATGCGTCCAAAACTTCTGATCTGCCCGAAGACACCCCCGCCGCGTTTGACCTATTCATCATCGGCGGTGGCATCAACGGCTGCGGGATTGCCCGTGATGCGGCGGGCCGGGGTCTGCGCGTCGGGCTGGCCGAGATGAACGATCTGGCCTCGGCGACCTCTTCGGCCTCGACAAAGCTGTTCCACGGCGGGCTTCGCTATCTGGAGTATTTCGAGTTCAGGCTGGTGCGCGAGGCGCTGGCTGAACGCGAGGTTCTTCTGCGCGCCATGCCGCATATCAGTTGGCCGATGCGCTTTGTGCTGCCCTATCATCCGGGGATGCGGTTTGACGGGGAAACACCTGTTTCGCGCCTGCTGTCCCTGCTCATGCCATGGGCGCGGGGGCGGCGTCCGGCCTGGCTGATCCGGCTCGGGCTGCTGCTGTATGACCGCCTGGGCGCGCGCGGCATTCTGCCGGGGACCAGAGCCGTCGATCTGACGAAAGACCCCGCCGGAGAACCGCTCAAGCCGCTGTTTCGCAAGGCATACGAGTATTCCGATTGCTGGGTGCAGGATTCGCGGCTGGTGGTTCTGAATGCCCGTGATGCGGCGCAAAAGGGCGCGCAGATTATGACCCGCACGAAGGTCATCGCCGCTGCCCGTGAGGGGGACGGCTGGACGATCACGCTGGACTGCCGGGAGACAGGCCGCATCCGCACCTGCCGGGCCGGGCTGCTGATCAACGCGGGCGGCCCTTGGGTCAGCGACATCATCCGCGAGACCGTCCCCGCCGCCGCCGCGCAGGGCCGTGTGCGGCTGGTGCGCGGCAGCCATATCGTGACCCGCAGGCTGTTCGGGCACGACAAATGCTATTTCTTTCAGGGGCGGGATGGCCGGATCGTGTTTGCCATTCCCTACGAGACCGACTTCACCCTGATCGGCACCACCGACGCCGATCACCCCGATGCGCGCACCCCGGCGCTGTGCAGTGACGCCGAAAAAGCCTATCTGCTGGCCAGTGTGTCGGAGTATTTTGCCCGCCCGGTGCGCGAGGAAGATGTGGTCTGGACCTATTCGGGCGTCAGGCCGCTGTTCGATGACGGGTCGAAATCGGCAACCGCCGCAACCCGCGACTATGTGCTGAAGCTCGATATGTCCGCAGGGGTGCCGCTTCTGAATGTCTTTGGCGGCAAGATCACCACCTATCGCAAACTGGCTGAGGCGGCGATGGAAAGGGTTGCGGGGTTTTTCCCGGGGGCAGGCGGTGCCTGGACCGCGGGCGCGCCGTTGCCGGGGGGGGATTTCCCGGTGGATGGCGTCGAAGACCTGATTGCGCGGCTGATGCGCCGGTATCGGTTTCTTGACCACGCCTGGGCCGGGCGTCTGGTCAGGACATACGGGACCGAGGCGGCGTTGGTGCTGGGGGAGGCGAAGGTGGCTGACGATCTCGGGCGGCGGTTCGGCGCGGACGTGACCGAGCGGGAATTGGTTTGGGCCGTGAGCCGTGAATGGGTCAGGTGTGCAGATGATTTTGTCTGGCGACGAACGCGGCTGGGGCTGAAACTGTCGGACGCCTGTATTGCCGGGATCGACGCCTGTATCAGGGCGACCGTGGCTGATGAGGCTGGTTCCGCCAGCCGTGAACCGGTGTAGTGTGGCGACGTTAAACTGATCACAGTCTGCAAACCTGATCCTGTCAGGGTGTTCGGCGGCAAAGGCAGGGGGTGCGCGCCACCCACCCCATTTAGGGGTGACGCGGCGCGGCCCGGTCTTACGACCGGGCGGGCACCGGGACGGAAGGGCGGGGCTTCAGGACAGAGGGCAGCGCCCGGCCCGGCGGAAGAGAAGCGCCCGCCGTGGTGCGGGGCGGGCGCTGCCCGGCGTTCCGCCGGGCGGGATCAAGACCGGGGCCTGGACTCAAAACCTGGGCGTCAGGCCATCATGCAGAGGGCTCAGAATGACAGCCAGGTTCCCAGCTTCAGCCGCATCTCTGTCATACGCAAAAGCTCACCTGAAAAGGTCGCTTCCACATGCAGGTGGTCCGAAATTTTCCACACGTAACCGGGGGACAGCCAGACAGCGTTGTGCCATGCCTGCGGCCTCTCCGCCGTCAGCCGCAACAGCAGCAGGTTGCCCGACGCCGCCCGGCGGCCCAGTGTGGCCTCTGCCTTCACGTCCGGGAATGATTGCCGCGGCAGAAAGTCCGCATGAGCGTCCAGCCCGACCCAGCCATTGGCCAGATTGCGCCCCCAGCCCGCGCCCAGCCGGAGCAGCATCGTGTCCCGTGGCCCGTCATTGCCCAGACCGGCGATCATCGCAAACCTGTTCGCGCCACGGGTCGTTTCAAACTCCCGGCGCACGAACAGGACCAGCCGCGCATTCCTGGGGTTGAGCGTGTCATAGCCGTCAAACCCCAGCGTCAGGTCCGCCTTTAGCCCGTATTCAAAATAAACTTCCTGCGTTTCATACGCCCTTGCCTGCGCGTCAATGCCCTTATAGGCAGAGACCGACAGGAACAGCGCGCCCTTGTCGCGCATCCACGCGCCACTGTTGGCCGGGCCGGGGGGCAGCCCCAGAGCGACCAGAACGGTGATGGCACGGATGATGGCGGACCTCTGCATATCAACTAAGAGTTGTGAAAAGAAGTTAAGATCGGGTTAAGGGCGGATGTGTCTGATATGGCCTGACAATATGAAAAAGACATTTGCATATAGCCTGACGCCCGGATTTTGAGTCCAAGTCCCGGCCCCGACCCCGCCCGGTCGCCAGACCGGGCCGCGCCTTCCCGCCCCCCCACGGGGCGGCGCGTTCGCGCCTACCCGTGCGGGCCGGACGCGGCCTTTCGGGTTGTT
>JPPB01000168.1 GCA_001483205.1 alpha proteobacterium 3107 | reverse complement strand
CCATCGACTTCATGAACGTCCGGAAGAACAGGGCGCGTATCGGCGACGATCCGCACCTCTTTCAGGTCAATGCCGTATGGCCCGAGGCTCTGCGCCAGATGGTGCATGTTGGCGTCACGGGTGCGCCCGGACAGGATTTCATCCCCGATCACGAGCATGGCGGCTGTGGGGTTGGGCATGGGGTCTCCTTGTGATCCGGCTCTCGCCGGTATAGGGCGGGATCATGCGCTTTCAAACCCCTCTTGTCCCGGCACGGCTCATGCGCCGCTACAAGCGGTTTCTGGCAGATATGGAGCTGTCGGACGGGCGCACCGTGACCGCCCATTGCCCCAATCCCGGCGCGATGACCGGGCTGGCAGAACCGGGCGCGCGGTGCTGGCTGGAACCCACCGACGCCCCGGACCGAAAGCTGAAATTCGGCTGGCGGTTGGTAGAGCACGAAACCGGCCATTTCACCGGGGTTGATACGTCCGTGCCAAACCGCGTTCTGCGGGCGGCGCTGGAGGCCCGGCAGGTGGAGGCGCTGAAACCCTATACCCGCGTCAGGGCAGAGGTGAAATACGGCCAGGGCAGCCGGATTGACTTTCTGCTGACCGGCGACGGGCTGGCAGACTGCTATGTCGAGGTCAAGAGCGTCACCCTGTCGAGGATGCCCGGCCTTGCGGAATTTCCCGACACCCCCACCGCGCGGGGCGCAAAGCATCTGCATGAGCTGTCGGCAATGGCGACAGAGGGCCACCGGGCGGTGATGCTGTTTCTGGTTCAGCGCACCGATGCCGGGGCGGTCACGGTGGCCGCCGACATTGACCCCGCCTATGCTGCGGCCCTGGCGAAGGCCCGGCGCGCCGGTGTCGGGGTCATGGCGCTGGGGGCAGGGATTACGCCCGAGGGCATCACCGTCGGCGCGCCTCTGCCGTTTCGCCCGCCCGCATGATGGCTCCGCCGGGCGGATGGTTTGGCGACCTATACGCCATTATGCACACTTCTCTGGCAATATGCCGTCCGGGGCATTATCTAGGCCGCACCCCGGCATCCCCGGCAATAAAGGCGGAGAACGACTTTGGACGACACACGCGGACGCAGAACCCGGGACGGCATTCGCATCCACAAACCGGCCGATTTTGAAGGTATGCGCGCCGCCGGACGGCTGGCGGCGGAAATTCTTGATGCGGTCGCCCCGATGGTTGCCCCCGATGTCACCACGGGCGCGCTTGATGAGGCCATCGAGCGGATGATTGATGAGGCCGGGGCCACATCCGCCACCATCGGTTACAAGGGGTATCGTCATGCGTCCTGCATTTCGGTCAACCATGTGGTCTGTCACGGCATTCCGGGCGAAAAGAGGCTGAAGGACGGCGACATCCTGAATGTGGATGTCACAGTGATTGTGGATGGCTGGCACGGGGACACCAGCCGCATGTTCGTTGCCGGCAGGCCGGGGCGTAAGGCGGAGCGGCTGATCGAGGCCACCCACGGCGCGCTGTTGCAGGGCATTGCGGCGGTCAGGCCGGGCAACACCTTCGGCGACATCGGCCATGCGATCCAGAAATTCGCCGAGGCGCGGCGCATGTCGGTGGTGCGCGAGTTCTGCGGCCACGGGCTGGGCCGGGCGTTTCATGCGCCGCCGAATGTCCTGCATTACGGGCGGGCGGGGTCCGGCCCGGTGCTGGAGGAAGGCATGTTCTTCACCATTGAGCCGATGGTCAATCTGGGCAGGCCGGAAACCAAGGTCTTGTCGGATGACTGGACAGCGGTGACCCGCGACAAATCCCTTTCCGCGCAGTTCGAGCACTCGGTGGGGGTGACCGGGGACGGGTGCGAGATATTCACCCTGTCGCCTGCGGGCAGGTTTCACCCGACATATGGGCTGACGGCCTGATACCGGGGACAGGGGGGCGCGCGCCGCCCACCCCATTGAGGAGACCTCTGCATATTGGCTCAGCCGGGCAGGGCATTCGGGGGGCTATACGCCTTTACGCAGAGGTCTTATCCATATCTCTGCCGGACCCGGACATCATGCAGAGGCCTTAATCAGGGCTTGGGGTCGGGATTTTCCGTATGCCCGTCCACCGCAATCACCTGCCCCGAGACCAGCCGCGCGCCCGGCCCGGCCAAAAACACCGCCATCCCGGCAATATCCGCCGCCGAAACAAAGCGCCGCATCGACGTGCCCGCCGCATATCCGGCATAGACCTGATCACGGGTCATGCCCTTGGCGGCGGCTTCACGCTCCAGCACCCCCTCCATGCGCGGCCCCTCCACCGCGCCGGGGCAGATGGCATTGGCACGCACACCGAACGGCCCAAGCTCCATCGCCAGCGTCTTCATCAGCCCGATCACCGCCCATTTCGCCGCCGCATAAGGGGCGCGGTTCGGATACCCGTAAAGCCCGGCGGTCGAGGACGTCAGGATCATCGCCCCCTGCCCTGCCCGCTTCATCATCGGCGCGGCGTATTTCGCCGCCAGAAACGCGCCCTCCAGATTGACACTGACGCAGCGCCGCCAATCCGCCAGGACCACATCCTCCACCGGCGCGGTCGGGCCCGCGACCCCGGCATTGGCGCAGAGCGTGTCCAGACCGCCCCATTCCGCCCCGATTTCGGCAAACAACGCCGCCGTGCCCGCCTCGTCCGCCACATCCGTCCGCGACCGCCGCCACGCTTTCGGCGCGTCCGCCAATGCCTGCTCATCCACATCGGTGATCCAGACATCGGCCCCTGTTGCGGCGAAGGCCTCTGCCATCGCCCGCCCGATGCCCGACGCCCCCGCCGTGATCAGAACCCGTTTGCGCATCTTTTCCCCCGCATTTCGGTTGAGCCTTCCGAATAGTGCCTGATGACATGAAAAAGACCTCTGCATAAGGCTGTATCACCCCCCAAATATCCCGCCCGGCGCTTGCGTCGGGCAGCGCCATTATGCAGAGGTCTTTGAAATTGAACAGGCTCCGGCTCTGATCCTGTCGGAACAGCGGCAAAAACGCGGGCAGCAGGCGCTTTTTCCGGTGCCCCGTCGGACCATCCGGGAAAGAGATAAGGGCCGCGCCCGCCGGTCATTCTGCCGCCAGCCTGAGTTCCGGCCGCCCGATCGCCGCCAGCTCACAGGCAA
>JPPB01000167.1 GCA_001483205.1 alpha proteobacterium 3107 | reverse complement strand
GGGCCGGACGCGGGTTTTGCCTCTTTCCCGGAATGTAAGGGCTTACATTTTCGGTGAAAGCGCTTACATTTATGCAGCAGCGCCCTGACAGGATCAGCGGTGGGCCCTGTGATCAATTTTACATCGCCACGCTATATCCGCGGATAAGGGCAATATATCTGCATAAGGCTGTATCGCTCCCCAAATGTCCCGCCCGGTCGCAAGACCGGGCCGCGCCGTCTACCCCTCAATGGGGTGGGCGGCGCGCCCCGCTCCCCGACAGGCAAACCCGTCACACCCCCCGCGCACCGATGTCGGAACGGGCAAACCCCTGCGGCCAGTCGATCCGGCCCAGCAGCGCATAGGCGCGCGCACGGGCCTCAGCCAATGTCCCCCCGCGCCCGGTAACACCCAGCACCCGCCCGCCGGACGCAACAATCCGCCCCCCGCCATCGCGCGCGGTTCCGGCATGAAACACCATATGCAGGCTGTCCTGCGGCAGGGCCTCAAGGCCACCGATCACACTGCCCGTCTCATACTCGCCCGGATAGCCCTTCGCCGCCATCACCACGCTTAGGCCATGATCGTCGGCCCAGTTGACCCGCGCCCCGTCAAGCCCCCCCTCTGCACAGGCCAGCATCAGATCAAGCGCCTGCCCCCCCAGCCGCATCATCAGCGCCTGACATTCCGGGTCTCCGAAACGCACGTTATATTCGACCAGCCGGGGCTGGCCATCGGCGATCATCAGCCCGGCATAGAGCACCCCCTGATAGGGGATGCCGCGCCGGGCAAGCTCGGCCAGGGTGGGGCGGATGATCCGCGTCATCGCCCTGTCCGCCACGGCATCGGTCAGCACCGGGGCGGGCGAATAGGCCCCCATGCCGCCGGTATTGGGGCCCCGGTCACCGTCAAAGGCGCGCTTGTGGTCCTGCGCGGTGCCGACGGCAAGCGCGGTCTCTCCGTCGCACAGGACGAAGAAAGAGGCTTCCTCGCCTTCCATAAAGTCCTCGATCACCACCTCGGCCCCGGCTGCGCCGAACGCGCCGCCGAACATGGCATCGATGGCGGACAGGGCGTCGGCCTCAGTCATGGCGACGACAACCCCCTTGCCGGCGGCAAGCCCGTCGGCCTTGACCACCACCGGCGCCCCCCGGCGGCGGATATGGGTGCGGGCGGCGTTTGGGTCGGTGAAGCGCGCATATGGGGCGGTGGGGATGCCCGCCGCGTCGCAAATCTCTTTGGTGAAGCCCTTGGAGGCTTCGAGCCGGGCGGCCTTTGCCGAGGGGCCGAAGCAGAGAATGCCCGCCGCGCGCAGCCGGTCAGCAACACCCGCCGCCAGCGGCGCTTCCGGCCCGATAATGACGAAATCCGTGCCGTTTGAGCGGGCAAATTCGGCCACCGCATCGCCGTTGGTAATGTCGAGCGCCGCACATTCGGCGATGGCCGCTATGCCCGCGTTTCCGGGCGCACAGATCAGGCGGGCGCATTTCGGGTTCTGCTTGACCGCCCAGGCCAGCGCGTGCTCGCGCCCGCCACCGCCCAGAATCAGGATGTTCATGGGTGCTTCCCCCGGCTTTCTGTTCGCGGGGGTTCTAGGGCGCGGGCGGGGCCATGGCAAGGCAGGACGGGGGTGCGGGGCGGGGCACAGGCGCTGTCCGGGGCAAGTGCCGGGCGTAGTCAACCCCTCTTGCGGTTTTTCTTCTTTGTTCGTGGCGTGAATCGCGTATGATGACGAAATCTGAAACATCAGGGGTTCGATATGGGCGACTCTAGTTGGGTCGGGGCATTTGCCGAATGCACGCCTGAATTGGCGCTTCAAAAACTCGTAGAGGCGGTGGATGCCGATGTCTGCTGCTTCAACGGCTTGAGCGAGGAGCAGCGTGGGGAGCGTTTTTTCGGCTGTTGGGATGATGGCGACGATTTGATCGTCGGGCGCACTCCCGAAATCCATGAACGTAGAGACATAGTCTATATGCCGGACCTGGCGCGTAAACACGACCGGGTGCGTATCAGCGTATCAGACGGAACCATCGTGGCCAAGCGGGGCGATAACATACTTCTCAAGATCAAACCACACTGGAACGAGGAAACTCTGACCTGCGATCTCTGTATTGATGATCAGGCCTTTTCGGTCGCGCATCAGGCCTTTTCGGTCGCGCATTTGAGCCAGAAGATTCTCCGGAAATTTATGTTCGGTCGATGACGCCCGAAATGGTCACTTACGCATAAAATACCCCGATGCCCGATCCTGTCCACCCCCCCTCACCGGGCGCAAACGCACCGGAATTTACCGTCTCTGAAATCTCCGGCGCGGTGCGGCGCACGGTCGAGGGTGCCTTTGGCCGCATCCGGGTCCGGGGCGAGGTCGGACGGGTGTTCCGCGCCCGCTCCGGCCACCTCTACTATGACCTCAAGGACGACCGCAACGTGCTCGCCTGCACCACCTGGAAAGGACAGGCGGCGCATCTGTCGGTCATGCCGGAAGAGGGGCTGGAAGTCATCGTCACCGGCAGGCTGACCACCTTTGGCGCGCAATCGAAATACAACCTGAATGTCGATGAGGTGACCATCGCCGGGGAAGGCGCACTGATGGCAATGCTGGAGCGGCGCAGAAAGGCGCTGGCGGCGGAAGGCCTGTTCTCACCCGAGCACAAGCAGCCGATTCCGTTCCTGCCGCAAGTGATCGGCGTGGTGACATCGCCCTCGGGCGCGGTCATCAGGGACATCCTGCACCGGTTGCGTGACCGGTTCCCCCGCCGGGTTCTGATCTGGCCCGTCGCGGTTCAGGGCGACCGCTGTGCGCCGGAAGTCGCCCGCGCCATCGCCGGTTTCAACGCGCTGTCCCCCGGCGGCCCCCTGCCCCGCCCTGACCTGTTGATCGTCGCGCGGGGCGGTGGCTCGGTCGAAGACCTCTGGGGCTTTAACGAGGAAATCGTCGTCCGGGCGGCTGCTGCTTCAGGGATTCCGCTGATCTCTGCCGTCGGTCACGAAACCGATACCACCCTGATCGACCATGTGGCGGATGTGCGCGCGCCGACGCCAACCGCAGCCGCAGAGTTGGCGGTGCCGGTGCGCATGGAGCTTCTGGCGCGGACGGGCGAGCAGGAAGCGCGGCTGATCCGGGCGGTGGAACAGGCGATT
>JPPB01000166.1 GCA_001483205.1 alpha proteobacterium 3107 | reverse complement strand
CATGAAACCCTCCTGTGCTGCGGTTTCCGTCATTGAAGCATAAAACTAATTATAGGTCTACACCCTAGCAATGGCCCGGCACCTGCCGGGCCCGAGCGAAACGTCTGCGGACAACAACCTTGGGAGGTTAGACAATGGGTATTCCGGTTAAAAACATCATGCTTTTCACGGCACTTGGGGCACTGTCCGCCTGTTTGGGCGGCGGCGGGTCAGGCATACCAGAAGATCACAAAGGCGACAAAACTGTGGGGCAAATCCTTAATGGTGACGGAACCCCTGCCAACCCCGGAGAAGCGCTTCGCGCCCGGCATGTTGCCGGAATGCTCATAGATTTCGATGCAGACACCACACGGCAGGATGACTGGGATGATTTCACAGTTAGACGCAATGCTGACGGTGAACTGACGGCCACCGTGGAAGGTGTTGAACACGCATTCACGACCGCTGATCGTGATGGGCCAGGTGGATACGACTTAGAGGATGGGAATCTTGACCGTTTTCTATATGTTCAGACCAGTGAGCTCGACGACCTGGGGTCCGGTAATGACGATTACTATGAAGTCTTTTATACAGGGTTTGCAAGTGAAGGTCGAGAATTGCGGGGCTTTGCCGTGGTCGGCAACCCGACCGCTGACTTCAGCTCCATGGCAGGCACAGCAACCTATGACGGCGGTTTTGCGCAGATCGACATGTACGCCGCCGAAGGGTATGAAGGCACCTCAACCAGCAGGGATCGTCTGAGGTCTGAAAACGTGATGTTGACCGCCGATTTCAGCGATTCAACCATTTCCGGGCGGATACATGATTTTCGATTTCGGGGAGCCGGGGATGATGACTACGTAGCCCTATCAGGGGATGATGCTATTCTCCTGACAATGCTGGCAACAAAGTTCACCAACAGAGGGTTTGCGGGTAAATTTACGGTTTCCGGTCTGGATACGTTCGAGTCGGCTGACATCGGTTATGACGGCTCGTTCTTTGGCCCTGGTGCCGAAACTGTGGCCGGGACAATCTCGGGAACCGGTCAATTCGGTGACACAGCCTCCGACGTTGGACCCGCTAACATCATAGGCTGGTTTGCTGCCGCCAAACCCGAGGAGTGAAACAGGCCGGGCTGACCGGCGCAGGCCGCAACCCGGGTGAAGCGGTTTTGCTCTGGTCTGCCCTGGTGCGTATCCCTTGTTCGTAAAGAGTTTTCTCCTGATGTGTCAGGTGTGGTCGCAGGGGGCGCAAAGCCTCTTGCGGCCACACTTCGTTATTGGCGTATCGGTGGCCAACCATCCGCCCGGTTCAGCCATCATACAGAGGTCTTTTCACCGCCCGTTAACGCCTCACCTGTAGCCATCAAGGCCGTATCAGGTATCATTGTGCGAGTGGGATGAAACAGCTTTCGGGCCGGTCGGGACAGTCAGGGCAGTCAGGCGGCGGGCCAGAGGCAGACAGCGCACCCCGGCGGTCAATTCTGGTGGTTGATGACAGCCGCCTGCAACGCCGCATCCTTGGCAGTTCGATCCTGAAATGGGGCTATGACCTGCACGAGGCGGCCTCGGGCGAGGAAGCGCTCGGGATTTGCCGGACCCGTCATATCGACCTGATCCTCAGCGACTGGATGATGCCGGGGATGGACGGGCCGGAGTTCTGCCGGGCGTTCCGGGCGCTGAAACGCGACACCTACGGCTATTTCATCCTGCTGACCTCGAAAAGCGCCAAGGAAGAGGTCGCCCACGGGCTGGACGCGGGGGCCGACGACTTTCTGACCAAACCGGTGCATCCTGATGAGCTGCGCGCCCGGATCATCGCCGGGGAACGCATTCAGGTGATGGAGCGCGAGCTTCAGGACAAGAACCGCATTGTGTCCTCGACGCTGGCCCGGTTGCAGATCCTCTATGACCGGATCGACCGCGATCTGGTCGAGGCGCGCAGGTTGCAGCAATCGCTGGTGCGCGAGCGGGTGCGGGATTTCGGCGGCGCGCGGGTGACGCTGATGCTGCGGCCGAGCGGGCATGTGGGCGGCGACCTGGTGGGCATGTTTCCGATCAATGACCGGCAAATCGGGGTCTACGGGATTGACGTTTCGGGGCACGGCATTGCCTCTGCCCTGATGACCGCGCGGCTGGCGGGGTATTTTCCGCCCGGTGCACCGGATCAGAATATCGCGTTAAGGCCGGGGCCGGATGGCGGCTGGCAACCGCGCGCGCCCGCAGGGGTGGCGGCGGCGCTGAATGCGCTTATTCTTGAGGAGATGGAGACAGAGCATTACCTGACCCTGCTTCTGGGGCATCTGGATATGGAAAGCGGGCGCATGGTGATGACCCAGGCGGGCCACACCCACCCGGTGATTCAGCGGCGTGACGGCGGGCTGGAGAGTGTGGGCGCGGGCGGAATGCCGGTTGGTCTGATCAGTGGCGCGGTCTATGAGGATTTCGAGGTGACGCTGGGGCCGGGGGACCGCCTGCTCATCCCGTCTGACGGGATCACTGAATGCACGGATGCGCGGGGCCGGATGCTGGAGGACGAGGGGCTGTTTGCGATCCTGCGCGCGCACGTCGGAGCAGGGGGCGAAGAGCTGACCGATGCGCTGGTGCGCGACCTGACCGGCTTTGCCGGGCGCGACGATCTGGAGGACGACATTTCCGCCGTGCTGGTTGAAAGGGCCGGGTGAGGCGGAATAGGGCGGGCTTGACAGGCTGCCATGCGCCGCTAAGGTCAGATGCACTTTTGCGCCCGGCACGGGAGGGCGTTCGGTGACGATGCTGCGTCGGGAGGGGCAATGACGAAAGACAAACAAACGCTGAGCCTCGCGGTGCTGATTGACGCCGACAATGCCAATGCGCGCTATGCGCGGGCGATCTTCGATGAAATTGTCAAGCTGGGTGAGGCCAATGTGCCCGCATCTACGGGGATTTCTCAAGCTCGCATCTGTCCTCATGGGATGACGCCATCAAATCTCTGGCGATCCTGCAACACCAGCAGCGCAACAACACCACCGGCAAGAACGCCGCCGACATCGCGTTGGTGATTGACGCCATGGATCTGATGCACAAGGGCCACCTTGACGGGGTTTGTCTGGTCAGTTCCGATTCAGACTTTACCCGGCTTGCGCAGCGGCTGCGGGAGGAGGGGCTCGTCGTCTACG
>JPPB01000165.1 GCA_001483205.1 alpha proteobacterium 3107 | reverse complement strand
CCCCCCCCGGCGACGCCCGCGCGCAGATGGTCCGCCGCACGGTACTGGTCCGCGTTCAGGGTGACGCCGCCATGGTCCGGATCAAGCCGGGGATAGGGGCGGTCGCGCGGGGTTTGTTCCTCGCGCACGGCCCCTTGCGCCACCAGCCCCCTGACGACGCCATCGCTGACCCCGGCGATTCCGGCCAGCTCGCGCCGGGTCAGGCCAGCCCCGTCATGGTCGCGCAGAACCGCCAGCACCCGGCGGCGGGCATCGGTCAGGCGCTCCGGCGCGGTCTCTGCCAGCCGACAGATTTTCCGCATTGACGGCGGGTCGCCCAACCCCGGCGCGCGGGTGGCAAGGCGCAACATGTCACCGGGTGGCGTCAGGGTGTAGGTGCTGGCGCGGGTCAGAAAGGCCCGCATTTCCGCTCGCATCGGCGCGGCGTCGAGAACCCGGATCGCGGCGCGGATTTTCGACGGGTCGTGATCGCCCCGCCCCGCCCCCCAGACCACGCCAAGAACCTTGCGCGGGCCAAGCGGAACCTCGATCAGGCTTCCCGTCCGGCAACCGCCCGGTGGCGCGAGGTAGTCCAGAAACCGGTCCGGTGGCCGGATGGTCAGAACCGCAATCAGCTCTCCGTTATTGAACACGGAGTGTTGGGGGTGGTCAGTCATGCCCGGCCTGTATCCGCATCCGTGCCCCGGCCCCGAGTATAGGCAAACGGCTGAACTTTGGCCCTAAGTCCCGGCCCTGCCCCCGCCCCTGCCGGGTGTAAAGGGCCGCAATCACCGGCCTTCCAGAAACCCGGAAATCGACTCTTCGGCGGCACTGAGAGCGGCGTAGAGCCCGACCTGCGCCCGGCCCACTGTTTCCACATAGGACTCAAGCGCCGGTTTCGCCGACGGCACCATCGCGCCAAGCCTGGGCGCAGTGGCATGAACCGCCACCCCGACCCCAAAGACAAGCGCCATCAACAGAAACCCGGCGCGGAAATTGGAGCGGGCGGGTCGGGCACCCCTCAGCCGGGCAGATAAATCGTCCCGCTCCGAAGTCGCGTGCAGGGACGATTTTATTTCCTCGATGTCCGGCAAAAGGTCGCTGCGGGTGTCGGTCTCTTTTTCTTCACTGACGGGCGCAGCGACAGGTGGGGGGGTGTCGCTCAGCGCGGCCTTCGGGGGCAGCAACGTTTGGGCGGGCTGTTCTGCGTCCGGTGCCGCAGGGGGGCGGGCAGGTCTGTCGGACGCAGGGGCCGGGTGCCGCCGGAAACCGGTGTTCTTTTCCGCGCGGCGCGCCCGTGTTTCGCGCGCGGCTTCCTGTATCAGAATATCGCGCACAGTGTCATCGAGGGGCGGGCGACGCGGGACGATGGCTGGCGCGTCCTCGTCCTGATGCGCGTCCTCATCCTGGTCCGGGGCGGCATAGTCTGCTTTCTCCGGCTCCGGTCCGGACTCATCATCGGGCGGCTCTTCGTCGGTGACGGGGGGCGCATGTTCATCGTCCTCAGCCGGGGCGGTGGCGCTCTCATCCTCGACCGGTGAAGCGACAGGGACGACGGTATTCTCCACCTCAACCGGCGCGGCGGCAGGCTCCGGTTCTGCCCACGGTTCCGGCCCCGGTGCGGCTTTGGCCCCCGGCAGAGGGCTCTCCGCCTGCCCGTCATCCGGCCCGTCAACCGCCGCACTTTCCTGAAACCAGATATGGCCACAACTCGAGCACTGCACATCGCGCCCCTCCTCGGGGATCACATGCTCGGCCACTTCATATTGCGCATCACATTTCGGACATATCAGTCGCATCTGGCGTATTCCCGTCTTGACGCTTTCGATACGGCGCCCGCCCCGATCCTGAGCGTTGTAGCAAAACGCGGGCAATTATCCAAGGATTAGACGCTCTGCCGATTGAAAGATGCGCCGCGCTAGGGCAAAACTGTCACCATTCGGTAAACCCTGCAACGACAGAGAGGGGCGCGGCGTGATCGAATTGCAGGATGTTGCCTATTCCTACGGCGGCGGGGAACTGCTGAGCGGGATGAGCCTTGCGCTGTCGCCGGGGTCATTCCATTTCCTGACCGGCCCGTCAGGATCGGGCAAATCCACCTTTCTGAAACTGTGCTATCTGGAACTGCGCGCGACCTCGGGCAGCATCCGCCTGTTCGGGCATGAGGCCGCGACGATGGACCGTGACACCATTGCCGCCGCCCGCCGCCGGATCGGGATCGTGCATCAGGACTGTCAGTTTCTTGACCACCTGACCGTGGCCGAAAACGTGGCGCTGCCGCTGACCGTCTCGGGGCGGGAATCACCGGCAAACCGGGAAAATCTGGCAGAGTTGCTTGAGTGGGTTGGCCTTCAGCACCACAAGGACGCCTTTCCGCCGCAGCTTTCGGGTGGCGAGCGGCAACGCGCTGCCCTTGCCCGCGCGGTCATCACGGGGCCTGATGTGGTGCTGGCCGATGAACCCACCGGCAATATCGACTGGGAGATGTCGCAGAGGCTGCTGACCCTGCTGGCCGAGATCAACCGCATGGGCAAGGCGATTCTGATGGCCACCCATGATCTGCAACTGATCCGTCAGGCCAAGACCCGGGTTAACGCGCGGGTGCTGCGGATTCGGGACCGGACGCTGCACTATGCGGGGGCGGACCTTTGAGGCAGCGGGGCGATAACGCCGGGCCGGGCCGGGTGGTGCCGCCGAGCGGCTTTACCGCCCGGCTGACCACCTTTTCCGCCGCCGCCATGGCCTTTCTGGCGGTGTTTGCCCTTGCGTTGTCGCTGGCCTCGGGGCGGCTTGCCGCGCGCTGGGACTCAGAGCTGTCGCAAAGCTCTACCCTGCGCATTTCCGCCCCGCCCGAACAGATGGCGGCCCAGACCCGGATTGCGCTTGATATTCTGCGCACGACACCGGGGGTTGCCTCGGCGCGCGCACTCGACCGGGCAGAGCAAGAGGCGTTGCTGGCCCCGTGGTTCGGGCCGAACCTGCCGCTTGATGATCTGCCGGTGCCGCAACTGATCGAGGTTGTCGCCGCCCCGGAAGGGTTTGATATTGACGGGCTGCGCCTGCGTCTGGCGGGCGAAGCGCCGGGGGCGGTGCTTGATGATCATACCCGCTGGCGCGCGCCGCTTATGCGGGCGGCGCACCGGCTGCGGGGGGTGGGGCTGATCTGCATCCTGCTGAT
>JPPB01000164.1 GCA_001483205.1 alpha proteobacterium 3107 | reverse complement strand
CCCGATAATACGGGGGGTGCTTCCGGCGCGACAGGGGCGTCGGCCCCGTGTCCCGCCAAATCCTTCAGTCGGGCGATGGTTTCCTCACGCCCGATGACTGTCATCATGTCGAATACGCCGGGCGAGGCTCCCGATCCCGAAAGCGCCGCGCGCAATGGTCCGGCGACCTTGCCCGGTTTCAGATCATGCGACGCTGCGAATGCGGCAATGTCCGCCTCCAGCGCCTCATGGGTCCAGTTAGCATCATGCAGCTTCTGCGTCAATTCCGCCAGCAGGGCGCGGGTGGGCGCATCAAGCACCTTTGCGGCGCGCTCGTCCGGGGCAAGGGGCCGGGCCTCAAGGACAAATCTTGCCTTTTCGGTCAGGTCGATGAAAGTTTTCGCCCGGCTTTTGAGGCAAGGCATTGCCCGGCCCAAAGCGGTGACCTGATCCGCGGCAAGGGGCGTCTGCCCGGTGGCGGCCCGAAACGCCTGAAGCTCATGCAGCAACGCGGCGTCCTCCCCGGCGGCGATATGGCGGGCGGAAAGATGCTCCAGCTTTTTGAAATCCAGCCGGGCGGGGGATTTGCCGATCCCCGAAAGGCCAAACCATTCCCGCGCCTCTGCATCGGTGAAAAACTCGTCATCCCCATGGCTCCAGCCCAGCCGGGCCAGATAATTGCGCATCGCCGCCGCCGGATAGCCCATCGCCCGATACTCGCCCACCCCCAGCGCCCCGTGGCGTTTCGACAGCTTTCGTCCGTCGGGGCCGTGGATCAGCGGAATATGCGCCCAGACCGGAACCGCCCAGCCCATGGCGCGATAGATCAGCGACTGGCGCGCGGCATTGGCAAGGTGATCATCGCCCCGGATCACATGGGTGACGCCCGTGTCATGGTCATCAACAACCACCGCCAGCATATAGGTGGGCGTGCCGTCAGAGCGCAGCAGGATCATGTCATCGAGGCTGTCGTGCCGGAACCTCACCCGGCCCTGCACCCGGTCGTCGATCACGGTTTCACCGTCACGCGGGGCCTTGATGCGGATGACGGACGGCGCATCGGGATGGGTGGACGGGCAGGCGTCGCGCCAGGGGGACCGGAACAGGGTGGATGTGCCCGCCGCGCGCGCCTGTTCGCGAAAGGCCGCGACCTCTTCGGCGGTCGAAAAGCACCTGTAGGCATGACCGGCGGCGAGCAGGGCGCGGGCGACCTCGGCATGGCGCGGGGCGCGGGCGGCCTGGCTGATTGCCGCGCCGTCATGGTCAAGGCCGAGCCAGGCCAGCCCGTCGAAAATGGCCTGGGTGGCCTCAGGCGTGGAGCGCTCTTTGTCGGTGTCTTCGATCCTCAGCAGAAAACGCCCCCCCCGCCCGCGCGCATAAAGCCGGTTGAACAAGGCCGTGCGCGCGCCGCCGACATGCAGAAAGCCGGTGGGCGAGGGGGCAAAACGGGTGACAACGGGCGTATCGGGCATCAGGCGTTAACTTTATGGAAACCATGTGGGGTGAGAGTGCCAAAGCGCGTTTTAACCGGCAAGAGGAGCCGCGACAAGGGTGCGCCTGCTTCTGTCACTACTTGCGCGGCAACGCGGCCATCTGTTCCCCTGGGCGGCGGTGTTCTACGGGTGCGGTATCGGTATCTATTTCGCCCTGCGGACAGAGCCGTCGGCGCTGCACTATCTGATCCTTATCGCCGTTCTGGGGGCGGTCATGGTCGGGCTGACCCGGTGCGGCGAAAACCTGGCCCCCCTGTTGGTGGCGGTGCTTATGCTGCTCTTGGGGGGGCTGGTCGCCGGAATCCATGCGCATCTGGCCAAGGCCCCGGTTCTGGGCTTTCGCTATTACGGCCCGGTCGAAGGGCGGATCGTCACTATCGACCGCTCTTGGTCCGACAAGATCAGGCTGACGCTTGATCAGGTGGTGCTGCACCGGACAGACCCGTCCCGGACGCCGCTCAGGGCGCGGCTTTCGCTCCACGGTCAACAGGAGTTTTTCACCCCCGAACCCGGCGCGCGCGTGGTGCTGACGGGGCATTTATCGCCGCCGCAGGGTCCGGCAGAACCCGGCGGGTTCGACTTTCGCCGCACGGCATGGTTTGAGCGCATCGGCGCGGTGGGGTATACGCGCACCCCCGCCCTGCGCCTGTCGCCGCCCGAGGCCGGGGCGCGTCTGTGGCTGGCGCGGTTGCGCCACCGGATGGCAGAGGCGATACGCTCCCGCATTGGCGGCGATACCGGCGCGTTTGCCGCCGCGATCACCACCGGGGACCGCAGCGGCATCAGCAGAGGGACGCTTGAAGCGCTGCGGGCCTCTAATCTGGCGCATCTTCTGGCGATTTCGGGTCTGCATATGGGGCTGTTGACCGGGTTTGTCTTTGCCGCGCTGCGATACGGGCTGGCACTGGTGCCGGTGATTGCGCTCCGCTGGCCGACGAAAAAGCTGGCGGCGCTGGTGGCATTGGCGGCGGGTGGCGGATACCTGGCGCTGTCGGGCGGCAATGTGGCGACGGTGCGCGCCTTTGTCATGGTCTCGGTGGTGCTGATTGCGGTGCTGCTGGACCGCCGGGCGCTGACATTGCGCGTGGTGGCGATTGCGGCGCTGATCGTGCTGTCGCTTGACCCGCAGGAACTGACCGGGCCGGGCTTTCAGATGTCCTTTGCCGCGACCACGGCGCTGATCGCGGCCTTTGGCGCAGTGCGGGCGGTGCGGTGGCCTGCCCTGCGCGGGCCGGTGCGGGCGGTGGCGGCGGCAATCATCTCATCGGCGGTTGCCGGGCTGGCGACTGCACCGTTTGCGGCGGCGCATTTCAACCAGATCGCCCATTACGGGCTGATGGCCAACATCGCTGCCGTGCCGGTGATGGGGCTGGTGACGATGCCCGCCGCGGTTCTGGCCGCGCTCTTGTGGCCCGTGGGGTTAGAGAATATCGGCCTCGGAATCATGGAGATCGGCATTCGCTGGATTCTTGCGGTTTCGGTCTATGTGGCGGGGCTTGAGGGGGCGCTTGGCCATGTGCGCGCACCGGGGGGCATGGTGTTGCCGCTGCTCAGCCTTGGGGCGCTTTTCGTCATGCTGTGGGGTGGCCCCGCGCGGTTCCTGGGGGTGGTGGCGGTTGCGCTTTCCCTTGTGCTGTGGCGGGCGCGGATGCTTGCCGCGGGGCGCGGCTGTGTGTGGGGCGTGGCTGTGTGTGG
>JPPB01000163.1 GCA_001483205.1 alpha proteobacterium 3107 | reverse complement strand
CGCTGCCGTCGCTTTTGTTGTGCGGCGCATCACCCATATCTCTGCCGGACCTGAATATCATGCAGGTGCATTTTCAAGGGAAAAACTGCGGCAGGGATGGGATCAGTTTATCATACTTTGGCAATAAAACGCCTCAACCTGTTGGAGCGTATGGACTTTATGGCAAGACCATCGCCAATGTGGACCGTCGCGAAAAGCGCCCGCCCAGGCAGGCGGCTGCCCGGCTTGATCAATATGCAGAGGTCTTTCTTATACAGAGGTCTTTATAATGACCCTGCCGCCCGGATATGACCGGCGACTGACAGCGGCCAACGGGCGGGTGGCGGCGCAGGAACTCGCAGGCCGGATCAGGGCACAGAGATATGTGCAGCCTGACCCGGCCCGGATTGCGCCGCCGGTTGCGGACCTGCTCGACGCCCCGGCCCCGGACGGCAGGCGCGACCGGCAACTGCTGACGGGCTGGGCGGTTGAGGTGTTCGAGCGCCGGGACGGATATGCTTTTGTGCGCTCGTTGCGGGACGGCTATGTCGGCTATATCGCGGAGCGGGCGCTTGCCGGGCCGGAGCAGGCCACCCACCGGGTTTGTGCCCGCACCACCCATGTCTACCCGCGCCCCGATCTCAAGAGCCGCGAATGCCTGTCACTGTCTTTCGGCTCTGAGGTCGCGGTCACCGGGGGGGACGCGGATTTCGTCGCCACCCGGCACGGCTGGATACCGGCCCCGCATGTGGCCCCGCTTGACCGGCTTTTCGATGATCCGGTCACGGTTGCCGGGCTGTTCCTTGGTGTGCCCTATCTGTGGGGCGGCAATTCCGGGTTCGGTATCGACTGTTCGGGGCTTGTTCAGGCCGCGTTGCTGGCCTGCGGACATGCCTGTCCGGGCGACACTGACATGCAGGCGGGGGCGGTAGGCCGGGCGCTGGCCGGGGGAACGCCCCCCGAACGCGGTGATCTGCTGTTCTGGCAAGGGCATGTGGCGATGGTCACGGACGCGCAGACGCTGATCCACGCGAATGCCGGTCATATGGCTGTCAGCCGGGAACCGATTGCCGCCGCTATCGCGCGCATTGCCGGGCGCGGAGAGGGGCCGGTGACGGCGCACCGACGCCTGTAGCGGTGTGCGGTGGAAAGGGTCATGGCAAAGGGTGGCAGGACATTACCGGGCGCGGCTCTGTCTGGATGGCGACGCTCAACACCTTCATCTTTGCGGGCGGGGGCATCGCGGATTTGCAGAGGCCGGTTGGCGGAGAGACAGGGATTCGAACCCTGGAGACGGTTTCCCGCCTACACACTTTCCAGGCGTGCGCCTTCGACCACTCGGCCACCTCTCCGCAGTCAGGGGGGTCTTACTATCGCCGGGCGGCAAAACGCAAGGGGGATTGTCGCCCTCTGGACGCCGCCGGGCAAACCCCCTATATTCCTGACAAGATCACTCACCCAGAGGCAATCATGGCGGAACCGGCACGGGAACATATGGAGGGCGCGCCCCTCATAAAGCCGTCAAGCACGGACCATCCGATCCATGATCAGGTGGTCGAGGCGTGCCGCAGCGTCTATGACCCGGAAATACCGGTCAACATCTATGATCTGGGGCTGATCTATACCATCGACATCAGCGCCGCCAACGATGTGCGCATCATCATGTCGCTGACCGCGCCGGGATGTCCGGTTGCCGGGGAAATGCCCGGCTGGATTGCCGAGGCGGTCGAGGCCCTGCCCGGCGTGAAGACGGTTGATGTCGAGCTGACATGGGAACCACCCTGGGGTATGGATATGATGTCAGACGAGGCACGGCTGGAGCTTGGCTTTATGTGAGCCTGATGTGCGTTTCATGTGGGCCTGATATGAGGCTCTCGTCACCCGAAACCGGGGCTGCCCCCGCCCCCTGACCTTTGGACCAGACATGTTCGCCGGACCCGGAAAGCAAGCCGTCACCATGACCCCCGCCGCCGTCAGGCAGATCGTGAAGCTGATGGCCGGGGATGGCCGGCACGGGCTGCGGATCGGCGTCAGAAAGGGCGGCTGCGCGGGCATGGAATACACGATGGAATTTGTCGCCGGGGCCGACCCGCATGATGAGGTCATCGAGCAGGACGGCGCGCGGGTCATCATTGCCCCGATGGCGCAGATGTTTCTGTTCGGAACCGAGATTGACTATCAGACTTCGCTGCTGGAATCGGGGTTTCGCTTCAACAATCCGAATGTGTCAGAGGCCTGCGGCTGTGGTGAGTCGGTCCGGTTTGAGGTGCCTTCGGCGGGGCCGGGGGCTTGACGCCGTATTCCTGTCCTGCCACACCCGGATCACATGAACCGGCACCCGGTGCAGGAGACCAACATGCGGCGCAAACTGGCGGCGGGAAACTGGAAGATGAACGGGCTTTCCGGGGCCCTGGCCGAGGCAACCCGGCTGGCCGACGCCCACCCCGCCCCGCGTATCGATATTCTGATCTGTCCCCCCGCGACGCTCTTGTCACGGCTGGCCGGGGCGCTGAAGGGCAGCGCCATTGCTGTCGGCGGGCAGGACTGTCACCCTGCGGACGCGGGCGCGCATACCGGTGACATTTCGGCGGCGATGCTGGCGGATGCGGGCGCGGGCCATGTCATCCTCGGCCATTCCGAGCGGCGCGCGGATCACGGCGAAACCGATGAGGATGTCCGTTCCAGGGTGCGCGCGGCTATCGCGGTAGGGTTGCGGGTGATCGTCTGCACAGGCGAATCCGGGGCGGAGCGCGACGCGGGCGAGACACTCGCCGTCGTCGGGGCGCAGCTTGCCGGGTCGGTCCCCGACGGCATGACGGCAAAGACGCTGGTGATTGCCTATGAACCGGTCTGGGCAATCGGCACGGGCCAGGTTCCGACGCCTGACCAGATTGCCGGGGTCCACGGGTTTATCCGCAGCCGCATGATCCGGCGCTTTGGCGAAGAAACCGGGCAGGGCATCCGCATTCTCTATGGCGGGTCGGTGACGCCGGATAATGCGGCCCGTATCTTTGCGGTCGCTGATGTCGATGGCGCGCTGGTCGGGGGGGCGTCTCTCAAGGCGTCGAGCTTCTCGTCCATCGTCAGGGCGCTGGAAGCCTCAGTCTGAGGCGGGGGCGGACGGGTTGGGTGCCAATGCAGCATTATGCAGAGGTCTTTGTCATGTTATCGCCTGACGCCCGGATTTTGATT
>JPPB01000162.1 GCA_001483205.1 alpha proteobacterium 3107 | reverse complement strand
TTATGGAAAGACCATCGCCAATTTGGACTGTCAAGAAAAGCGCCCGCCCAGGCAGGCGGCTGCCCGGCTGAGCTCATATGCAGAGGCCCTATCAATGCAATACAGAACGGGGGAGTTTCCGCCATGACCGACCACCTGACCATCGTCGAGCACCCGCTGGTGCAGCACAAGCTGACCCTGATGCGTCAGGCCGGGACACCGACCGCAGGCTTCCGCCAGCTTCTGCGCGAGATCAGCCAGCTTTTGGCCTATGAGGTGACGCGGGAGCTGAAGATGACCACCCGGCGCATTGACACCCCGATGGCGGCGATGGATGCCCCGGTTCTGGCGGGCAAGAAACTGGCGCTGATTTCGATTCTGAGGGCGGGGAACGGGTTGCTTGATGGTGTGCTGGAGCTGATCCCCTCGGCCCGTGTCGGGTTCGTCGGGCTGTATCGCGATGAGGCGACGCTGAAACCGGTGCAATACTATTTCAAAGTGCCCGAGGGGTTGGAGGACCGGCTGGTGATCACCCTTGATCCGATGCTGGCGACGGGGAACTCCTCTGCGGCGGCGGTCGATCTGCTGAAGCGGGCGGGGGCGGGGAATATTCGTTTCCTCTGCCTGCTGGCGGCCCCCGAAGGCGTGGCCCGGATGAAAGAGGCGCACCCGGATGTGCCGATTGTTACCGCCGCCGTGGATGAGCGGCTGAACGAAAAGGGCTATATTGTGCCGGGGCTGGGGGACGCGGGCGACCGGATGTTCGGAACCCGGTGAAGACCTGCTGCATATTGGCGCATCGGCTGCCAGCCTGTCCGCCCGGTCCGGGCAAATAGGTCAGAGGTGTTGACCTTATCCGCGGATAAGCCCCGGCCTCTTGAGGGCAGGATGTGGCCCTTTCCTCTGTCCCGGAGGGTCCGATGGGTCACCGGCAAAGACCTCTGTGTGCTGCCCGGCGCAAGCGCCGGGCGGGAACAGGGCCGGAAGCTGGACTCAAAATCCGGGTGTTATGCTATATGTCAGCAGTACTGACCTTATCCGCGGATAAGCCCCGGCCCCCTTGCCGAGCCGGGCGCTGCCCTTTTCTCTTTTCCAAGACCTGCTGCATAATGGCGGATCGGCTGCCAACCTGTCCCGCCCCGTCGCAAGACCGGGCAGCGCCCGCCCCGCCCGATGGCGGGCGCTTTGCACCCGCCGGGCCGGGCGCTGCCCTCACCGGTCTTGTGAACCCCGTTGCCCATATCTCTGCCCGGCCCGGACATAATACAGAGGTCTTTTCAGCGGAAAAGCGGCGGCAGGGCTGTGATCGGATTATCATACTTCGGCCAT
This sequence comes from alpha proteobacterium 3107, assembly GCA_001483205.1. GTDB lineage: Bacteria > Pseudomonadota > Alphaproteobacteria > Rhodobacterales > Rhodobacteraceae > 3107. The sequence goes on along the minus strand of JPPB01000162.1, from coordinate 1,869 downwards.
AATGGCGGATCGGCTGCCAACCCGTCCCGCCCGGTCGCAAGACCGGGCCGCGCCGTCTACCCCTCAATGGAGTAGGCGGCGCGCGCCCCCTGTGGGCCGGGCGCTGCCCTCACCGGTCTCGTGAAACCCGTCACCCATACCTGTGCCGGACCCGGACATCATGCGAGAGGTCTTGACCTTATCCGCGGATAAGCCCCGGCCCGGCACATCCCTGCCCTTATCCGCGGATAAGCCTTGGCCCGGGCCGCGCCCGCCCCGCCGCCACGCCCTAAAACCTTATCCGCGGATAAGCCGCGCCCCCCCCGAAAGGCCGCACCTGCCCCGGCAATGCCGGCACCACTCGCGCCCTACTCCTCTGCCTGCGCCTCAGCGCGGGACTTGCCGGACACATTCATCGCCAGCGTCGCCGCCATCAGCCCGTCAAGGTCACCATCCAGCACCCCCTGCGTGTCCGATGTTTCATACCCGGTGCGCAGATCCTTCACCATCTGATAGGGTTGCAGCACATAAGACCGAATCTGGTTCCCCCATCCCGCATCCCCCTTGGCTTCGTGCGCCTGCCGGATGCCCGCCGTCCGCTTCTCCAGCTCCAACTGATAGAGCCGGGATTTCAGCGCCTTCATGGCGATGTCGCGGTTCTGGTGTTGTGACTTCTCGGAACTGGTCACCACGATCCCGGTCGGGTGGTGGGTGATCCGCACGGCAGAATCGGTGGTGTTCACATGCTGGCCGCCCGCCCCCGACGACCGGTAGGTGTCGATGCGGATGTCGGCGGGGTTGATCCCGATTTCGATCGAATCGTCCACCACCGGATAGACCCAGACCGAGCCGAACGACGTATGCCGCCGCGCCGAGCTGTCATAGGGCGAGATGCGGACCAGCCGATGCACGCCTGCCTCGGATTTCAGCCACCCGTAGGCGTTCTTGCCGCTGATCCGGTAGGCCGCCGATTTGATCCCGGCCCCCTCGCCGGGGCTTTCCGACTGCAATTCAACACCGAACCCGCGCTTTTCGGCCCAACGGATATACATCCGCGCCAGCATCTCGGCCCAGTCGCAGCTTTCGGTGCCGCCCGCGCCGGAATTGATCTCAAGAAAGGTGTCGTTGCCGTCCGCCTCGCCGTCCAGAAGCGCCTCAAGCTCTTTTTCGGCGGCCCGGTCCCGCAAAGCCCTGAGCGCGGCCTCGGCCTCGGCCACCACGTCGTCATCGGCCTCTGCCTCGCCCAGTTCGACAAGCTCGGTATTGTCGGCGAGATCGCGGGCAATCGTTTCGCAGATGTCGATGGCGTCGGCAAGGGTCTGGCGGTCGCGCATCAGCGCCTGCGCACGGGCGGGGTCACTCCATAACCCCGGGTCTTCGGCACGGGCGTTAAATTCCTCGAGCCTGCGGGTGGCGGTTTCCCAGCCGATGCGCTTTTTCAGCAGCGCCAGCGATTTTTCAATCGCCGCGACGGTGTTATGTGTCTCCGCCCGCATGGTTTTGTCCTCTGCCGCTGTCGCGTCTGTCCGGGGCGGGTGATAGCAATGCCGGGGCGGGGCGGCAAGGTGATCGGTAAAGATGGCCGCTCAAAGGCCGCTCGCATGATGGCGCGTCGGTGGCCAAGCCATCCGCCCGGCCCAGGCCAATATGTCAGAGGCCCTGCCCTTATCCGCGGATAAGCCTCGGCCCGGCCCAGGCCAATAGGTCAGAAGTATTGCCCTTATCCGCGGATAAGCCATCCGCCCGGCCCAGGCCAATATGTCAGCAGTGCTGCCCTTATCCGCGGATAAGCCCCGGCCCGGCCCGAGCCAATAGGTCAGAGGTGCTGCCCTTATCCGCGGATAAGCCCCGGCCCGGCCCAGGCCAATAGGTCAGCAGTGCTGCCCTTAT
>JPPB01000161.1 GCA_001483205.1 alpha proteobacterium 3107 | reverse complement strand
ATATCAACAGGTTATCCCCAGAAAATTTTCGCCCCACCGTGTTTTTCTCTTGCAGGAATCGCAATGATCTGCAACTCTTTCCCTGTCGCAAGGGTTCATCTGAACCGGAGCGATTCGCGAAGGTCAGGCGTGACCGGAGCGGGTGGAGACAGGTCTTCGGAATTGTGTTCATTCGTGAACGTTCGCCGGATGCGGTCAAGCCGAGAGTGTTCCACGGAACCACGGCAAGGCGGTATCCCAAGGGCCGGAGCAGGCCGCAAAGGGTTTTTGGATCCGAAAGGGTCTTCGGACCTGGCGTGGCGGCGATGGTCCTTCGGGGCCGGAGCAAACCGGGCCAAAACCCCCTTGGGGGAATGGGCCGGGAAGGCGTCAGGAAGTGCCCCTCGCGGGCACGATGCTTGAGACCGCGTCTGAGCACCTGACGCCTTTTTCCTTTTCCCGAACAGTCAGCGTGCCCCTACGCCCGCAAACCGTCCCCACACACCCGCATACGATCAGCAGCGGGGTGCTTTTGATCACATTCAATGACCTCTGCATAAGGCTGTATCGCCCCTCAAATGTCCCGCCCGGCGGAACTGCCTGGGGCCGCGCCCCCCCTTGCGTGCCGGACGCGGGTTTTGCCTCTTTTCCCGGAATGTAAGCGCTTACATTTTCGGTGAAAGCCCTTACATTTATGCAGCAGCGCCCTGACAGGATCGGGGTTTAAGCCTGTGATCAATTTTACGGTGCCACGCTCTAGATTGGCCGAGACGAGCCTCACCCCTCAATGGGGTGGACGGCGCGCACCCCCCCAAAAAACGAAACGAGGCCCGCACGCCGCTCGCGTCCGGGCCCCGCTGTCAGTCGATGCTTGCCGCGTCTATGCACCTGTGGGCAAACCCATACACCGACACGGCACAGGGATCAACTACATATCGCAGAACTTTCAAATTATCCACAATATCCGCGCAATACCCGCCTCATATAGTGGAATGCCCGGCCTCTGCATCAATCCCCTCACCGCCAACCACTCACAACGGCCAGAACAGCGGGATCAGGGCAGAGGCCAGCAGGCCGACGCTCAGATTAAGCGGAATCCCGATCCTCATAAAATCCGTAAAGCGATACCCACCTGGGCCATAGACCAGCGTGTTGGTCTGGTATCCGACCGGGGTTGCAAACGACGCCGACGCCGCCACCATCACCGCGATGACCAGCGGGCGCGCATCAACCCCCAGGGCCTCGGCCAGACCAATCGCCACCGGCGTCACCACCACCGCAACCGCATTGTTCGAGACCAGCTCGGTCAGCACACTGGTCAGCAGATAGACCGCCCAGACCAGCAGGAACGGCGGCAGGCCGGACAACCACGGCGCGGCGGCCCCGACGATCAGCCCGATCGCGCCGGATGCGGACAGGGCCGCGCCAATGGCCAGCATAGCAAAGATCAGCGCCAGCAACCGCCCGTCGATGAAGGAAAACGCCTCATCCGCATCAATGCAGCGGGTCAGCAACACCACCGCCACCGCCAGCACCGCCAGCATCAGGATCGGGGCGACACCAAACGCCGCCAGCGTGACAATGCCCAAAAGCGCGGCAATCGCCAGCGGCGCGTGGCGGCGGCGATAGGCGCGCGCCGACGGGTGGGTGACATCAACCAGCTCCATATCCGCGGCAAGGCGGCGGATGTCCTCGGGCGCGCCCTCCAGCAGCAGCGTATCGCCGACCCGCACCACCAGATCATCGAGCTTGCGCCCGATGTTCTGATTGCGGCGATGCACCGCCAGCGGATACACCCCATAGCGCCGCCGCAGCCGCAACGCCCCCAGAGAACGCCCGACCATCCCGCAGCCCGGAGAGATCAGAACCTCGACGGTCTCTGTCTGAACCGAGCTTAGCTTGTCCACCATCCGCACCTCTTTCGACTGCTGCAAGCCCAGAAGCTCGGTCATCTGAGAGCGCAGGACCACCCGGTCGCCCGCCGCCAGCACCACGGTTTCCATGCTCCGGCGCAGCGACGCATCACCCCGCAGCACATCGACCAGACGCACACCGTCGCGGCGAAACAGATCGACTTCCTGTGCCTTGTGGCCGATCAGCTCGCTGCCCTCGGGGATGGCGACCTCAGTGAAGAACTTCATCCGCGACTTGTCGGACAACAGCGTCGCCATGCTGTCGCGGTCAGGCAACAGGCGCGGCCCGGCAAGGCGGAGATAGAGCATCCCCCACGCCGCAAGGATCACCGCCAGCGGCGTGACCTCAAAGATGGTGAACGGGGCCAGCCCCCCGGCCCGCGCCACCCCGTCCACCAGCAGGTTGGTCGAGGTTCCGATCAGGGTCAGCGTGCCGCCGAGAACCGCCGCATAGCTGAGCGGGATCAGCAGCCGGGAGGCCGGAACCTGCATCGCACGGGCAATCTGGACAAAGACCGGGATCATCACCACCACCACCGGCGTGTTCGAGACGATGGCCGAGGACAACAGCACAAAGCCCATCAACAGGCCGATGGCCAGCGCCGGGCGTGTCCTGGCGTTGCGCTCGGCGAATTTGGTGAAGGCGTTGAGCGCGCCGGTGCGCACCAGCGCCCCCATCACGATGAACATCGCCGCAATCGTCCACGGCGCGGGGTTTGACAGCACCGGCAGGGCGGCCTCATAGGGCAGAACGCCGGTCAGCAGCAGAACCGCCGCCCCGGCAATCGCGACGACCTCGGTGGGGTAGGTCTCGCGGATGAACAGGATAAACATGACGACCACGACCGCCAGGGCCATGAACGCGCCGCCGGGGGGCGGCAAAAGGGGGGTGATGTCCATCGGGGTATCGGGGGCTGTCAGGGTCCGGTCGTCGGGGTTTCACGGACAGTCTGGCCCGTTGGCGGCGGGGGTGCAAGCGGCCCGTGCCCTCCGGAGCGTGATGCGCGGGGTTTGAGCTCAGGCTCCGGCCCTGAAACGGCCCGCCGGACGCACAGCCTTATCCGCGGATAAGGTCAGGTGTGTTGACCTGTCCTCAAGACCTCAGCATATAGCGTGACGCCGTAAAATTGATCACAGGTTCCAACCCTGATCCTGTCGGGGAGCAAGTGGCAAATCCTTTGCCGGGACAGGTGAGCGAACAGTCCGAAAGGCAGCGCCCGGCCCGGCGGGTGCAAAGCGCCCGCCGTGGGGTGAGGCCCGTCTCGGAAACGGTCCGGTGGACCGTTTCAGGGCCG
>JPPB01000160.1 GCA_001483205.1 alpha proteobacterium 3107 | reverse complement strand
CCCGTTCGGCCCTGAAACGGTCCACCGGACCGTTTCCGAGACGGGCCTCACCCCCCGGCAGGCGCTTTAGACGCCTCAACCAGTTGGAGCGTATGGGCTTTATGGAAAGGACATCGCCAGTTTGGACTATCGCGAAAAGCGCCCGCCCAGGCAGGCGGCTGCCCGGCTGAGCCATTATACAGAGGCCATCAATTCATACTCCCGCCTGTATTCGCCCCCGACCGCGACGGATGAACCATCAGCCAGTCATTGCCGGGAATATGCGGAAAGCCCCTGAAATTCAGGAAATTCCTGAACTTCCGCCTGCATGTTTCCGGGCGCTTGTCGCATCCCGGTCCCAGCCTGACCCTATCGCCCGCCCTGATTGCGCCGCGCAGACCGTCCCACAGCTCGATCTCGCGCGTCCCGCCGCTCTGCCGGTCGTTCCTGATCAGCCCGGCAAGCCCCGCCGCTGCCCCGGTCAAGACCTCGAAATGCCCGCCCTCAAACCAGTTATCGGCAAAACCGCCCAACCCGGAAAACCGGAACACCCGGCCCTGGCTCACACTGTCCACGGTGGCCCTGGCCCGGTATCCCGGCGTCTTCAGATCAAACCGGCACCGTTCATCGCCCAGAACGGCGGAACACGGCTTTTGATAGATTTGCCCCCGGGGTTGGTTGAGCGCCTCGGTCAGGCCGCGCAATTCGGCATGAAACCGGCCATCCCTGCGGGTGATCTCGCCCAACGTGCCCCTGAACATCAAGGCGCGCACAGACACCTCGCGCCAGTTGACCAGCCACGCCTCTGCACCTGCCCCGTCATAGCGACCCGCCATAATGTCGGCCTCGGTGAGTGCGGCATCGCTGAGTGCGCCGATGGCCTCGGTATTGTCCACCGCCAGCCCGGTGGTCTGCTGCACCGCCTGCGCGCTCAACCCGGTATCGGCCCGGAACACGACGCCGCCAAAGGTCAGGGTCCGGTCATGGTCGGTAAACCCGAACACCGTCCCGTCGCGCCGCGAGAGCTTCCAGCACCAGCACAGACTGGTCAGGCCGGTTTGCAGATGCGCGTCCAGTTCCGGGGGCAACGTCATCATATGCGTATCTCCACCACGGGCACGTTCGGCGCTTCACCCGCCTGAAAGCGCTCGACCGAGATTTCAATCCTGTCGGTGTCGAACCGCACCGGCACGTCAAATTCATACCCGGCGGTGATTTTTGCCCCCGCATCCGGGGCGGTTTCAAGGTGCAGAACCCCGGTGGTGGGATCGAGCGTATAGTCCGTTCCCGCGCTCAGTCCGGTGCCGCTCACGCCCGCCTGCACCGTGCCCTGAACCGGCTTGGCCACAGGCCGGGCATAGCTGGCCTGACCCGATATATAGGTCTTGATCAGTTGGAAGTCCTGTGTCTCTCCGTCCCCGGTGCCGATCACCTGATCGTCAAAGGCGACCGTGCCCGAGGCCGGGCAGGATTTGAAATCCGTCCAGTCCTTCCAGCGAAACCCGTGGAGCCGCCCCCGCCGCGCCTCGAAAAACGCGATCAGGGTTTCCAGATCATCAAGCGCCCGCATTCCCAGCCCGGCATCATAGCGCCGCCGTGAATGCGCCCAGGGCGTGTTGCGCTCTTCATGGCCGTTGGCGAGCGTCACCACCTCGGTGCGCCGCTCCGGTCCTCCGGCAGAGCCGAAGCTCAGCGAGGCCGGAAACCTGATTTCGTGAAAACCCATCTTTGGACTCCTGATATTTCAATCCCTTCGGGGGGGCGCGCCGCCCACCCCATTTAGGGGTGAGCGGCGCGGCCCGGTCTTGCGACCGGGCGGATGGCTGGCCGCCGTTACGTCATCACCCGGAGACATCGGGGCAAAACAATACCCCGCGCGAAACCCGCCGCCTAACGAAAGACCTCTGTATATTCGCTCAGCCGGGCAGCCGCCTGCCTGGGCGGGCGCTTTTCCCGACAGTCCACATTGGCGATGGTCTTTCCATAAAATTCATACGCTGCAACTGGTTGAGGCGTTATGAGCGCCTGCCGGGGGGCAGGCAGGCGCTGCCCGGCGTTCCGCCGGGCGGACGGGTTGGTCGCTGACGTGCTATTATGCAGAGGTCTTCCTTGGGGAACCCCCCCCGCCGCCTAGCGATTGCGCGCACCCTGCCCAAGGGCGCGGCTCATCCGTGCGGCAATCTGGCTCTGGCTGCGCCGAAAGCCCTCGACATCAGGGGTCGAGATGTTGATCACCACATTCACCGGCCTGCCACCGCCTTCGCCCCGCACCCCGAGCCGCCCGTCCGCACCGCGCGCCAGCGGCATGATCGCCTCCGGTCCGGCCTCGCCCATCAGCCCCGGACCGCCGCGCATCGGAAACAGAGTCGGGCCGCCGACCACCCCGCCCCCGGCGAACGGCACCACCCGGCCCCCGGCAAGGGGCGCGCCGTCGGCAAACCGGAACAGCCCGCCAAACAGCGTATTGATCCCGCCTGCCACCAGATCGCCCAGCCCCTTGGTCACCGGGCGCATCGCAACCGAATAGGCGCTGTCCAGCACCGATTTCGCAATCCCGTCCAGGGCATCGCTGAGCGACGCCCCGCCCAGCACCAGCCCGTCAACGGCCCGCTTTATCCCCCGGCTGACGCCGCCCGACAGCTTGCCGACCTCGCGCGTCGCCCCTTTGATCTCTTCCTGCGCGCGGGCCAGTTCAGCCGAAAGATGCCGGGTCAGATCACCGGCACCGCCAAGCGCGCCCTGCAACGCCTCGATACTGTCCCCAAAGCCCTCAAGATCGTCGAAATCCGTCATTCATCCCGTCCCCTGTCCTTGCCTCTGTCCGGGTCCGGAAACGCCTGCAACAGCGCCTCCAGCCGGTCCCGTGTCATCGGCGCGGCCTCACCCCGGCCCAGAATCATCATCAGCTCTGCCGGGGTCAGCGCCCAGAACTCCGCCACCCGCAGGCCCGCGCCCCGGACCCCGGCGCGCAACAGGGCCGCCCAGTCAATCCGCATCGCCACCACCAGCCCCCGATGGCGGCGCAAAGGCCCGCACCAGCAGCTCCCCCGCCACCCGCGCGGCCTCCAGCGGCCCGCCCTCGATCTCGGCGGACAAGAGGTCAGCGGCATCGCCCGTCCAGCCGCCCCCGCGCAGCCCCGCCACCAGCAACGCCATGACATCGCGCGCGCTGAACGCCCGGTTTTCAAACCGTTCCGCCAGGGCCACCAGCGTGTCGGTGCCC
>JPPB01000159.1 GCA_001483205.1 alpha proteobacterium 3107 | reverse complement strand
AGACACATCCGGGGTGCTGGTTCTGGCCAGAACCCGGGCGGTGGCCGGGGCGCTGACCCGGGTCTTTCGCGCCCGCGGAACCCGCAAGATATACTGGGCGGCGATTGCGGGCGCGCCCGCCCTGCGCGCAGGCACGATAAATTTCGGCCTGATCAAGGCACCGGGCCACGGCCCGAAAGGGCAAGGGGAAAGAATGCTGTGCCTTGACCCCCGCGATGTGGAACACACCGAGGGCGCGCGCCACGCCACCACCGATTATGCGGTTGTCTCGGCGCTGGGCGGGCGGGTGTCCTGGGTGGCCCTGTCGCCGGTGACCGGGCGCACCCATCAGCTTCGCGCGCATATGGCCGGGATCGGCCACCCGATCATCGGTGACGGCAAATATGGCGGCAGCGGGCAGGAAAACCGGGGCGACGGCTGGGGCGCGCAACTGGGCGGAGAGATCAGCCGCAACCTGCATCTGCACGCCCGGTCGCTGACGCTGCACCACCCGGTGACCGGGGCCGGTCTGCACCTGACCGCCCCCCTGCCCGAGCATATGCAACGGACCTGGGCGATGTTCGGCTGGTCCGGGGATGATGCGCCCGCCGATCCTTTCGCGATGGTCCGCTGAGCAGAGGGCGGGAAAGGCGGGGAAAGCAGCCAATGGCAGAGTGGAAACGGAAACGGGTCTGGTCGTCGGTTGAGGTGAGGCCGCTCGGCAACGGCTATGGGGTCTTTCTGGACGGACGCCCGGCCACAACCCCCGCCGGGGCGGAGCTGATCGCGCCCGTCCGCCCTCTGGCCAAGAGAATCGCCGCGGAATGGCAGGCACAGACCGGCACGATTGATCCGGCCCTGATGCCGGTAACACGGCTGGCCAATGCCGCCATCGACAAGATCGGCCCGCAATCCGAGGCCGTGGCGGGGATGCTGGCGGCCTATGGCGGTTCTGATCTGATCTGTTACCGGGCCGATGGCCCGCCCGCGCTGAGCGAACGGCAGACACGGGCGTGGACGCCGCTGCTCGACTGGGCGGCAGAGGCGCTTGACGCCCGGCTGCACCCGACGCAAGGGGTGATGTTTCAGGCCCAGCCCGAAAACAGCCTGTCGGCATTGCGCGCACGGGTCGGCGGCATGACCGGGTTTGAGCTCGCCGCCTTTCACGATCTGGTGGTCCTGTCGGGGTCGCTGATTCTCGCCTTTGCGGTGACACGGGGGCGGCTTCGCGCGGAAACGGCCTGGGACATATCGCGGATCGACGAGGACTGGCAGAGCGAACACTGGGGTGAAGACGAAGAGGCACGCGCCGCGGCAACCGCGAAAAAAGCCGCCTTCCTGCTGGCGGCAGAGACGTTCCGTTTGCTCTCAAACCCCGCGTCAGACACCCCAAACGGTTGATTCCGGCCCTCAACCGCCATTATTTCGCGATCCAAAGCCCTGAATTTGCACAGATGGGGAAATACAGCCTTGACCTTTGGCCCAATAATTGGCCAAACTCGCAGGATGCAGAGGGCAATGCCCTCATTCTCATGCCGGTCTGACAAGGGCCGGTGCAAGGCCGCTGCCACTCAAGCGGCGCAACAGGAAGAGGTAACCATGAAGAAATCGCTCCTTATCGGCGCACTGGCCACTGCCGGCATCGTGTCCGGCGGCGCATTCGCGGGAACGCTGGATGATGTCAGGGACCGCGGCAAACTGAACTGCGGCACCAATACCGGTCTGGTCGGCTTTGCCGCACCGGACGCAAGCGGCGAATGGCAGGGCTTTGACATTGCCCTGTGCCGGGCTGTCGCGGCGGCGGTTCTGGGCGACCAGACGGCCATCGAATTTGTGTCGCTCACCGGCAAGACCCGCTTCACGGCGCTGGCCTCGGGCGAGATTGACGTGCTGGTGCGCAACACCACCTGGACGTTCTCGCGCGATGTCGATCTGAAGTTCGAGTTTGTCGGCATCAACTACTATGACGGCCAGGGCTTCATCGTTCCGAAAGAGCTGGGCGTGACCTCGGCGAAGGATCTGGACGGGGCGACCGTCTGCATCCAGACCGGCACCACCACAGAGCTGAACCTCGCGGATTTCTTCCGCTCCAACAATATCAGCTATGAGCCGGTCCCGATCGAGACCAATGCCGAGGCGCGGCAACAATATCTGGCCGGTGCGTGTGACGCCTATACCACCGATGCGTCCGGTCTGGCGGCCAGCCGTGCCACCTTTGAGAACCCGGATGATCACCTGATCCTGCCGGAAATCATCTCGAAAGAGCCGCTCGGCCCGTTGGTGCGCCATGGCGACAGCGAATGGGCTGATGTGGTGCGCTGGACGCTGAATGCGCTGGTTGCCGCAGAAGAGCTTGGCATCACCTCTGCCAATGTGGCCGAAATGTCGTCCGCCGCCGGGGACAACCCGGAAGTCAACCGCCTGCTGGGCACCGAGGGCAACCTTGGCGAAATGCTCGGCCTGTCGGCTGACTGGGCGGTGCGGGCGCTTTCCGCCGGTGGCAACTATGGGGAAATCTTTGAACGGCACATCGGCGAGGCATCCCCGGTCGGTCTGGCGCGCGGTCTGAACGCGCAATATACCGACGGCGGTCTGCTGTATTCCCCGCCCTTCCGTTGAGATGTGAACCTTTCAGGGGCGCGGGCGGTCAAACCCGCGCCCCTACTTTCACATCGGGGGGGGATACTGAATGACAACACGAACTGATCCTCCGGGAGAGTCGTTCCGGCTTTCCCAGTTGCTTTACGATACCCGTTATCGCTCGATGACCATTCAGATTGTCGCGCTGATCGGGTTTCTGATGCTGATCTTCTGGCTGATCAACAACACGACGCAGAACCTCGCCAGTCAGGACAGGGAAACCAGCTTCGACTTTTTTTTTGAACCTGCGCAATACGACATCAACCAGCGGCTGCTTGACTATAATTCGCAGGACACGCATCTGCGCGCCTCGGTCATGGGCCTGCTCAACACGCTGATGATCGCGGCCCTGGGCTGTGTGGCGGCAACGGTCCTTGGCGTTCTGATCGGCGTTGCCCGGCTCAGCCGGAACTGGCTGATCGCGCGGCTGATGACCATTTATGTCGAGATGTTCCGCAATGTCCCGGTGCTGTTGTGGATTGTGTTCGCGATTGGGATAATGATCGAGGTGCCGCCCGAGCCCCGTGATTTCAGGGGGGAGACCCCCACCGCATCTATGGTCCTTGGGGATTCGGTCGCCATCACCAACCGGG
>JPPB01000158.1 GCA_001483205.1 alpha proteobacterium 3107 | reverse complement strand
AGCCGGGCAGCCGCCTGCCTGGGCGGGCGCTTTTCTTGACAGTCCAAATTGGCGATGGTCTTTCCATAAAGTCCATATGATGCAACAGGTTGAGGCGTCAATAGCGCCTGCCGGGGGGCAGGCAGGCGCTGCCCGACGCAAGCGCCGGGCGGACAATTTGGCCACTGACGCGCCATTATACAGAGGTCTCTTCATGGCCGCGCGCCCGGTCCCGCCCGGCGAAGAAAACTGCGCCCCGGCCCGCGCTCCGCCAGCCCGAGATGATCCGCGACAGACGCCGCCACATCCACAAAGGCGCACTGGCCGATCTCTCCCGGCCCCACCCCATGCACCAGCACCGGTACGCGCTCTCGGGTGTGGTCCGTGCCGCTGCGGGTGGGGTCATTGCCATGGTCTGCCGTCAGCACGATCATGTCGCCCGCCCGCGCACGGGCGATCATACCCGGCAGACACCCGTCAAACCACTCCAGCGCGCGGGCATAGCCGGAAACATCGCGCCGGTGCCCGAAACGCGCGTCAAACTCGACGAAATTGGCGAATGTCAGGCTGTTGTCCGGGGCCTCGGCCATCAGGTCCGCCAGATGCCCGGCCAGTTCTCTGTCGCTGCCCGTGCGCAGCGCGTCAATCCCGCGCATTGAGAAAATATCGCCGATCTTGCCGAGGGCCAGAACCCGTCCGCCAGATGCCTGCACCCAATCGCACAAGCCGGGCACGGGCGGGGCCATGGCGAAATCGCGCCGCCCGGAGGTGCGCACGAAACCGCCCTGCGGCGATCCGGTGAAGGGGCGGGCGATCACCCGGCCAACCCTCATCGCGTGCAGGCGCGGGGCAAGACGGCGGCACATGGCCAAGAGCCGCTCCAACCCGAAAACCCCTTCATGGGCGGCAATCTGCACCACGCTGTCGGCAGAGGTATAGCAGATCGGCCATCCGTTCCGCATATGCTCGGCCCCGAAATCACTGATCACCGCAGTGCCGGAGGCATGACAGTTGGCAAGGGTGCCTTCGGTGCCTGCGGCGCGGGCCATCCCGGCGATCAGGTCGGGCGGAAAGGCGGGGTCTGTTTTGGGAAACAGGTGCCATTTCCACGGCACCGGCACCCCGGCGAGCTCCCAATGCCCGGATTGTGTGTCCTTGCCGGGGCCGGAGGGCGTCGCCACCCCCCACATGCCCGTTGGCGTGGCGTCAAGGCCGGGGGTTTCGATGCCGGTTGACAGGCGGAGCGCGGCCCCCAGCCCCAGCCGGTCGAGATTGGGAACCCGCAAGGGGCCGCTACGCCCCTGTTCCGCCCGGCCATCCGCACAGGCGCGCACGATATGGCCCAGGGTGTTGGCCCCGGTGTCGGGGGTGTCATCGTTGAAAAAGGCATGGGCGTCCGGCGCGCCGCCGCACCCGGCAGAGTCGAGGACGATGAGGAAGGCCCGGCTCATGGGGTGATCCTTGCCGGGACAGGTGTTGGGGGGGCCAGGCCTCTGCCCCGAAACGACCTCTGCAAGACCTCTGCATGATGGTGTATAGCCTGACGCCCGGATTTTGAGTTCAGCTTCCGGCCCTGCCCCCGCCCGGTCGCAAGACCGGGCCGCGCCTTGGGCTCCGCCCGTTCGGCCCTGAAACGGTCCCCCGGACCGTTTCCGGGGCGGGCCTCACCCCCCCACGGGGCGGCGCGTTCGCGCCTACCGTGCGGGCCGGACGCGGCCCCTGTCGCTTTCCCGAAGGTCCGCAGATCACTAAGACCTTTGCATATTGACCGAGCCGGGGGGCAGGCAGGCGCTGCCCGGTGCAAGCACCGGGCGGACAATCTGACCACTGATGCGCTAATATACAGAGGTCTTTGATGACCCCGCCCGATGGAATACCTAAGCGGGCGGTTTGGCCGTCGATACGTCGTCATGGCGCGATCTTTTCCAGCACCAGCGGCGATGCGGCGACCTCTGCGTCCCCAAACACAAACGCCGTCTGCACCTTCATCGCCGCCGTCTCTGCCGACGCCATATCCGCCGCATGAATCCGCAAAAGCGGATCACCCCGCGCAACCCGTCCCCCGACCGGCGCAATCCGGCTCAGCCCGACGGCGGGGTTGATTGCCGCCCCGTCGAACAGCCGCCCGCCACCCAGCCGCACCACCACATGCCCGAGGCGGCGGGTCTCAATCGCGCTGATCACGCCCGCGCGGGGGCTGGGAACATCCCTCACCACCGGCGCCTGCGGCAACATCCCCTGCCAGCGGTCGCAAAAATCCGCCGGGCCGCCCAGCGCCGCGATCATCCGCGCAAACCGCTCCATCGCCCGGCCATCGGCCAGCGCCGCCCGGACCGCGCCCGCGCCCTCCGCCACACTCGCCGACAAACCGCCCAGCACCAGCAGCTCACCGCCCAGCTCAGCGGTCAGGCGCACCAGCCGCCCGTCCGCATCTCCCCCGGCCAGCGCCGCCATGCACTCGGCAATTTCCAGCCCGTTGCCCGCCGCAGGCACAAGCGGCTGTGACATATCGGTCAGCAGACAGATGGTCCGGCAACCGGCCCCGTTGGCGGTCCCGGCCAGGGCACGGGCCAGGGCGCGGGCCTCCTGCTCTGAGGCCATGACCGCACCGGAGCCGGTCTTGACATCAAGCACCAGCGCCTCCAGCCCCGCCGCCAGTTTCTTGGACAGGATCGAGGCGGTGATCAGATCAATGCTTGCAACGGTGGCGGTCACGTCGCGGATGGCATAGAGCCGCCGGTCGGCGGGGGCGAGCCGCTCCGTCGCCCCGGCAATCACACAGCCGATGCGGGCGACCATGGCGCGCAGGTCGGCCTCTTCCAGGGCCGTCGAAACCCCCGGAATGGCTTCGAGCTTGTCGAGTGTGCCGCCGGTATGCCCGAGACCCCGTCCCGAGATCATCGGCACATAGGCCCCGCAGGCGGCCAGCGCCGGGGCCAGGATGATCGAGACGCAATCACCGACCCCGCCGGTCGAATGCTTGTCGAGCACCGGCCCCGGCAAATCCCAGTGCAGCACATCGCCGCTGTCGCGCATGGCGCGGGTCAGCGCGACGCGGCCCCCCTCGCCCAGCCCGTTCAGGCAGGCCGCCATCGCAAACGCCCCGGCCTGTGCATCGGTCACCGTGCCCGAGGCCAGACCCGCCGCGAACCGGTAAAGCGCCTCTTCCGACAGGCGCGCGCCCTCTTTGAGGCGGGAAATCGTGTTGATGGCGGCCACGGGATCAGGCCCCGCCCATGTGGTCCGCGCCGAACGCCCCCGGCAGCAGGTCCGCCACCGTCATCACCACGCTGTCGTCACTTGCGGTCATGGCCAGGGTGACCGGCACATCCGGCCCGGCGAACTCGGCGATCTTCTGGCGGCATCCGCCGCAGGGAGGCACGGGTGCCGGGCTGTCGGCAACCACGGCGAGCGCGGCGATGCGGGTGTCACCCGCCGCCACCATTGCCGCAATCGCCCCCGCCTCGGCGCAGGTGCCTTCGGGATAGGCGGCGTTTTCCACGTTGCAGCCGGTATGAAGATTGCCCTCGATGCTGCGCAGTGCCGCGCCGACCCTGAACCGGGAATAGGGCGCGTGGGCGTTTTTGCGCACGGCGCGGGCGGCGGCGATCAGGTCCATGGGGGTCTCCGGTGTCATCACCCTGCCGACTGTGCGGCGATCTGCGCGCGGGCGCAAGCCCGAAGCCGCCGGGCGGGGGCACGGGGGATGGGTTTCATAAGAGCGGTGAGGGCCTTATCCGGCCTGCACGGGGGGGCCGCCGACCCCATTTAGGAAGACCTCTGCATAATGGCCGAGCCGGGCAGCCGCCTGCCTGGGCGGGCGCTTTTCTTGAAAGTCTACATTGGCGGTAGTCTTGCCATAAAGCCCATACGTTCCAACTGGTTGAGACGTTTAGAGCGCCTGCCGTGGGGCAGGCAGGCGCTGCCCGGCGTTCCGCCGGGCGGATGGTTTGGCAAGCGACG
Organism: alpha proteobacterium 3107; assembly: GCA_001483205.1. Taxonomy (GTDB): domain Bacteria; phylum Pseudomonadota; class Alphaproteobacteria; order Rhodobacterales; family Rhodobacteraceae; genus 3107. The sequence goes on along the minus strand of JPPB01000158.1, from coordinate 13,838 downwards.
CACCATTATGCAGATGCCTTTAAGACCGGCAATGGCCGCGTCCGGCTCGCCCAGGCAGGCGCGGCCCGGTCTTACGACCGGGCGGGGCGAGGTCATCAGGCAACACGCCCGGCCCGAGGGCGGAATTTGCTCGCAACATGTCGCGCATCCTGTAAAACTCGAGCGCGCGCGCACCCGCGCCTGCACATACATCGTGACCCAAGGGAGGAGGGGCGCATGACATACCAGAGCGTCTATGAAGGCTGGCAACAAGACCCGGAGGGCTTCTGGATGCAGGCCGCCCGCGCCATCGACTGGGTGCAACCGCCGACAAAGGCGCTGTTTGCCGAGAACGCGCCGCTCTATGAGTGGTTTGCCGATGCACAGGTCAACACCTGCCACAACGCGGTGGACCGCCATGTGGCGGCGGGCCATGGCGGGCGCGTCGCCATCATCCATGACAGCCCCCTCACCGGCACCAGGAGCTATATCACCTATCAGCAGCTTCTCGACCGGGTGGCGCGTCTGGCCGGGGCGCTCAGGGCGAAAGGCGTGGCCAAGGGGGATCGTGTCATCATCTACATGCCGATGACCCCCGAGGCGCTGGAGGCAATGCTGGCCTGCGCCCGGATCGGTGCGATCCATTCGGTCGTCTTCGGTGGCTTTGCCGCCCATGAGCTGGCGGTGCGGATCGACGACGCGCACCCCAGGGCAATCATCGCTGCCTCTGCCGGGGTCGAGCCGGGCCGCGTCGTGCCCTACAAACCGCTTTTGGATAAGGCGATTGACCTGGCCGAGCACAAACCCGATTTCTGCGTTATCCTGCAACGACAGCCACAGACCGCCCCGCTGACCCCCGGTCGGGATGTGGACTGGCATGACTTTCAGACCGGCGCAGACCCCGCCGAATGTGTGCCGGTTGCGGGCAACCATCCGGTCTATATCCTGTATACGTCCGGCACCACCGGGCGGCCCAAGGGCGTGGTGCGGCCAACCGCGGGCCATCTTGTCGCCCTCAACTGGACGATGAAGAACATCTATGATGTCGAGCCGGGCGATGTGTTCTGGGCGGCCTCTGATGTGGGCTGGGTCGTGGGGCACAGCTATATCTGCTATGCGCCGCTGATCCACGGCAACACCACGATCATGTTCGAGGGCAAGCCCGTCGGCACCCCCGACGCCGGGGCCTTCTGGCGGGTGATCGCGGAACACAAGGTCCGCAGCTTTTTCACCGCGCCGACCGCGTTTCGTGCCGTCCGACGCGCCGATCCGACGGGCGCGCTGATTGCGCAATATGATCTGAGCAGCCTGCGCGCCGTGTTTCTGGCCGGGGAGCGGGCGGACCCGGACACGATCCGCTGGGCAGGCGAACAGCTCGGGGTGCCGGTCATAGACCACTGGTGGCAGACCGAAACCGGATACGCCATTGCCGCAAATCCGCTGGGCATTGAGGAATTGCCGGTCAGGGCGGGGTCGCCCTCGGTGCCGATGCCGGGCTGGGACGTGCGGATTCTCGACGATGCCGGGCGGCCCGCGCCCGCGGGCAAGCTGGGCGCGATTGCGGTCAGGCTGCCGCTGCCGCCGGGGACACTGCCGACGCTGTGGAACGCCGGAGAGCGGTTCCGCACGGCCTATCTCGACCGCTTTCCCGGCTATTATGAAACCGGCGATTCGGGGATGATTGACGGGGATGGCTATCTCTACATCATGGCGCGCACCGATGATGTGATCAATGTTGCCGGGCACCGGCTGTCCACCGGCGCGATTGAAGAGGCGCTGGCCGGGCACCCGGATGTGGCCGAATGCGCGGTGATCGGGGTGGCGGACCCGCTGAAGGGCCAGGTGCCGCTGGGGTTTTTGTGCCTGAACAGCGGTGTGGAACGGGACAGGGATGCCATCGTCGGTGAGTGCGTCGGGCTGGTGCGGGAGCGGATCGGCCCGGTGGCGGCGTTCCGGCTGGCCTGTGTGGTGGAGCGTCTGCCCAAGACCCGCTCCGGCAAGATTTTGCGGGCGACGATGGCGAAGATCGCGGATGGTGAGGCGTTCAGGATGCCGGCGACGATTGATGACCCGGCGATTCTGGACGAAATCCGGGAGGCGCTTCAGACGCTTGGCTATGCGGGCGGGGGCCGCCCCGGTTGAAGGGGTGGAGACCTTTGCATGATGGCGTATCGGCGGCCAAATTTCTCGGAAAGCTCAACGCACACCTTTCTTCATTGCTGCACTTGAGGCGATAATATATTCATAGCGTATGGCATATCCAAAACCCCCTTCAAACAAACCTGCGGTGCGGCGCGCTGGACGAGCAATCTCTTGTGGCACTGACACAGTAGACGACTTACGCCTTTTAGATCAGTGGCGAGCTTCTCATGGCTACGTGATCAACACATTTCAGGCATGGTTGAGAAAGCACATAAACAAGCAGGACTTCAAGATCGAATTTGCGCAACGTTTGAAGCGCCAGAACACGGTGATCGACAAACTGAAACGGAAAAACGCGAAAGGCACACCTCTAATCTCAAATGTCACAAGTATGCATGATTTTGCGGGCTGTAGGATGATCTTTGACAATCTTGATGATCTGTATGAGTTTCGAGACTATATCCACTCTTCCCAGACTATGAGAAATGTTAGGCATGAATTGCGGGACAAAGACCCTGCTAAATACAATTACATCGAACGCCCTAAGCCCACAGGATACCGGGGCATTCACGATGTATATCGCCATTTTCCCCGCGGCAGCGTTAGGCGGGAGGAGAAAAAACCGTGGGATGGCTTACTGATGGAACTTCAATATCGTACCCGTGTCCAACATGCTTGGGCAACCGCTGTAGAGATTTCTGATCTTCTGGATGGAGAACGAACCAAGTTTGAATTAGACGTAACCGAGCGTGGACGCTTTTTTGCGATTGCCAGTGAGATTATCGCACGACAACACGAGGGGATGTGTAAGGCTTTCACGGATCAGTCCGACGATGATCTGCAAAAAGAGCTCGAAAAATTGGAAAAAGAGATGGATATCTTGAGAACACTCAAAGTGCTGAAACAATTTGAAGACGGAAAAAAGCTTCAAAAACATAACGTTCTTAACATTTATAGAGAAAGTGATGATTCGTTCAAACTGGAAGTTATCCCCTTCAATACTGCTGAACCTGCAATTGAAAAGGCAACTGAGCTTGAGGCAAGCGAAGACAGCGTGAACGCGGTCTATGTCCGTTCGGATAATCCTATAACGCTTCGCTCTGCTTACAGGAACTATTTCTATGATTCCGTTGATTTCGTGAAAATGATTCCGTTGATTTCGTGAAAATCATCCAATCTGAAGGCGATATGGGAAAGACCTTTGCATAATGGCGCATCGGCGGCCAAACCGTCCTGCCCGGTGGCAAGACCGCCCCCCGATGCCCCCGCCTCAAATAAACTGCTCCCGGATCAGGCGTTCCTCCAGCCCGTGGCCCGGATCAAACAGGATGCGGTGCCGCACCCCCGGCTCGCTGCGGATACCCACCCGGACCACATCGCGCACCGACCGGCTGTCGGCATCGGCCATCACCGGGCGCTTCACCGGGTCGAGCACCTCCACCTCCACCTCTGCCGATTTCGGCAACAACGCCCCCCGCCAGCGCCGGGGCCGGAACGCGGCCATCGCCGTCAGCGCCAGAACCTCGGCCCCGATCGGCAATATCGGGCCATGAGCGGAATAGTTATACGCGGTTGACCCCGCAGGCGTGCAGAGCAACGCGCCGTCGCAAACCAGCTCTTCCATCCGCATCTTGCCATCGACCGAAACCCTCAGCCGCGCCGCCTGCGGACCGGCCCGCAGGATCGAGACCTCATTGATCGCCAGAGCCTCGCGCACCGCCCCGTCGCGGCTCACCGCTGTCATGCGCAGGGGGTTGATGACCGCCTCTTCCGCCCGCGCCAACCGCTCGGGCAGATTGTCCCGCGCATATTCGTTCATCAGAAACCCGACCGTCCCCCGGTTCATGCCATAGACCGGGGCACTCAGATGTTCGGTGGCGTGCAGGGTGTGCAGCATGAACCCGTCGCCCCCCAGCGCAACGATGACATCCGCCCGGTCCTCGGGCACATGGCCATAGCGCGCCACCAGCCCGGCGCGCGCATCCTGCGCATCCTGCCCGTCACCGGCGACAAAGGCGATTTTGGCGTTCATGGCCGCGTGCTCCTGTCCAAAGATCTCTGCATAATAGCGCATCAACTGCCAAACCGTCCGCCCGGCGCTTGCGTCGGGCAGCGCCTGCCTGCCCCCCGGCAGGCGCTCGAAACGCTTCAACCCTTTGCAGCGTAGGGGCTTTATGGAAAGACCATCGCCAATGTGGACTGTCAGAAAAAGCGCCCGCCCGGGCAGGCGGCTGCCCGGCTTGGTCAACAATATGCAGAGGTGTTGTCCGTATGTCCATGGGGCGCATCCCTTGCCTGATCGAAGCACAAGTTGCCCGCAGACGCCAGACATGACGATCCCCGGCGGGAATATGTCGCTTTGGCCCCTTTCGCACCGGGGCCGTTTCCGATAGGAAATTACGCGACCCAACCCTGACGGAGCCATTCCCCATGTCCGATTCCGGTTTTTTCACCGAATCCCTCGCCAGCCGGGATCCGGAGCTTTACGCCTCGGTCGCTGACGAACTTCGCCGCCAGCGTGACGAGATTGAACTGATTGCATCCGAGAATATCGTGTCGGCGGCGGTGATGGAAGCGCAAGGCACGGTCCTGACCAATAAATATGCCGAGGGCTATCCCGGACGGCGCTATTATGGCGGCTGCCAGCATGTGGATGTGGCCGAGACCCTGGCCATCAGCCGCGCCACCCGGTTGTTCGGCTGCGGCTTTGCCAATGTTCAGCCCAATTCCGGCTCTCAGGCCAATCAGGGGGTGTTTCAGGCGCTGCTGCAACCGGGCGACACGATTCTGGGCATGAACCTGGCGTCCGGCGGGCATCTGACCCATGGCGCGGCCCCGAACCAGTCGGGCAAATGGTTCAACGCGGTGCAATATGGTGTGCGCAGGCAGGATAACCTGATCGACTATGAGAAGGTCGCAGAACTGGCGGCAGCGCACAGGCCGAAGCTGATCATCGCCGGTGGCTCTGCCATTCCGCGGGTGATTGACTTTGCCCGGATGCGGGAAATTGCCGACAGTGTGGGGGCGTGGCTGCATGTGGATATGGCCCATTTCGCCGGTCTGGTGGCGGCGGGCGAACATCCCGGCCCGTTCCCCCATGCTCATGTGGCGACCACAACCACCCACAAGACATTGCGCGGGCCGCGGGGCGGCATGATTCTGACCGATGACGAAGGGATCGCGAAAAAGGTGAACTCGGCCATTTTCCCCGGCATTCAGGGCGGCCCGCTGATGCACGTCATCGCCGCCAAGGCGGTTGCGTTCGGCGAGGCGCTGCGCCCGGAGTTTCGGCAATACATGCGGCAGGTGCGGCTGAATGCGGATGCGCTGGCCGATCAGTTGATCCGGGGGGGGCTGGACATCGTGACCGGGGGCACAGACACCCATGTGATGCTGGTGGACCTGCGGCCCAAGGGGGTGACCGGTGATGTCACCGACAAGGCGCTTGGCCGCGCACATATCACCGTCAATAAAAACGGCATTCCGTTTGACCCGGAAAAGCCGACGGTGACCTCGGGCATCCGGCTGGGGACGCCAGCGGGCACCACGCGCGGGTTCAAAGAGGCCGAGTTTCGCCGGGTTGCCGATCTGATTGTCGAGGTGATCGACGGGCTGGCCGCCAATGGCGCGGATGGCAATGCAGAGACAGAGGCCGCTGTGCGCGCCAAGGTCGCCGGGCTTTGCGCCCGCTTTCCGCTTTATCCGAACCTGTGAGGGGGTGAGGCCTGGGCCGGAAACGGTCTGGTGGGCCGTTTCAGGGACGAACGGGCGGAGCCCCATAACGGCCCGGCCCGGTGGCGGATCGTCCGGGGGTCAGGTTTGGCCAGGGGGGTGCGCGCCGCCCCACCCCATTGAGGGGTGGGGCGGCGCGGCCCGGCGCAAGCGCCGGGCGGACAGGCTGGCCGCTGACGCGCCATGATGCAAAGGTCTTGGAGATGCTGAAAATCACCCGCACCGGGCACCGCACCGAAGCCCCGCCGCTTCTGATCGCGCACGGGCTTTACGGCTCGGCCCGCAACTGGCGGCGAATTGCCGGGCAGATGAGCGACCGCGGGGAAACCGTCACCGTTGACATGCGAAATCACGGGGAAAGCCCGTGGTTCGGCACCAACAGCTATCCCGACATGGCGGATGATCTGGCCGGGGTGATCAGGGCCATCGGCGGCCGGGCGGATGTCATGGGGCATTCCATGGGGGGCAAGGCGGCGATGGTTCTGGCGCTCGCGCAGCCTGAACTGATCGGAAAGCTGATTGTCGCCGATATTGCCCCTGTCGCCTATCAGCATGATCAGTCGCCCCTTGTCCGGGCCATGAAAGCGCTTGACCTGCGGGGGGTTGGGACACGCGCAGAAGCGGATGCACGCCTTGCGAGGCAGATCACTGATCCGGCTGTGCGTGCCTTTCTGCTGCAATCGCTTGACCTGCGCGCCGCGCCCCCGCGCTGGCGTCTGAACCTTGATGTGCTGGAGGCCGAAATGGACAGGATCGTCGGCTTCCCGGATGTGTCAGGCCGGTTTGACGGCCCGGCGCTGTTTCTGACCGGGGCGGAAAGCGATTATGTGCAGCCCGGACATCGGGGGCGGATCAGAGCGCTGTTCCCCGCCGCCCGGTTTGTCAGTATTCCCGGCGCGGGGCATTGGCTGCACGCCGAAAGGCCGCGCGCGTTCGAGGCCGCCCTGCGCGCGTTTCTGGATGGGTGAGCGACGCGGGGGGCGGGGGCCGGGCGGATGGTTTGGCCACTAACGCACTATTAGAGACCTCTGCATAAGGGTGTATCGCCCCCCAAATGCCCCGCCCGGCAGGTGCTTTGAACGCCTCAATCTGTTAGAATGTATAGGTTTTTCGACAAAGCGTTTGCCAAATGTGTCTTGGCAGGATCAGGGCTGGACCCTGCGATCAATTATACGTCGTCGCACCATATTCCGTTGGCATTTGCCGCGCGGACAGATTAGAACGTTTCCAGACAAGGCCGCGCGCCTTGGTCTCGGCAGCAACGCGGGCCTTGCACCCGGCAGCAAACGGAGTTCATCATGGACGGAAACAACGTGAATCCCACCGGCGGTTGCCCGATCGCGCATGGCGGGAACACCTCGGCGGACAAACCGGTCACCAAATGGTGGCCCAATGCGCTCAATCTGGACATCCTGCACCAGCACGGCGCACGCACCAACCCGATGGATGCGGATTTCGACTATCGCGCGGCGGTCGCGAGGCTCGATTTCGCCGCGGTCAAAGCCGATGTTCAGGCGCTTCTGACCGACAGTCAGGACTGGTGGCCGGCGGACTGGGGCCATTACGGTGGTCTGATGATCCGGCTGGCCTGGCACTCTGCCGGGTCTTACCGGGTGCAGGATGGTCGCGGCGGCGGCGGCCACGGCAACATCCGCTTTGCGCCCCTGAACTCCTGGCCCGACAATGCCAGCCTCGACAAGGCGCGCCGTCTTCTGTGGCCGGTCAAGAAGAAATACGGCAACGCGCTAAGCTGGGCCGACCTGATCCTGCTGTCGGGCACCGTTGCCTATGAATCCATGGGGCTGAAGACCTTTGGCTTTGGCTTTGGCCGTGAAGACATCTGGGGGCCGGAAACTGATGTCTACTGGGGGTCAGAGCGGGAATGGCTGGCCCCGTCCGAGAACCGCTATGCCGATCTTGAGGATGCCGCAACCCTGGAAAACCCGCTGTCGGCGGTTCACATGGGGCTGATTTATGTCAACCCCGAGGGCGTGAACGGCACCCCCGATCCGGCCAGAACCGCGCAGCATGTGCGGGAAACCTTTGCCCGGATGGCCATGAACGATGAGGAAACCGCCGCCCTGACCTGCGGCGGCCACACGGTGGGCAAGGCGCACGGGCGGGGCGCTGTCGGCAATATCGGTGTCGAACCCGAAGCCGCCGGGATCGAGGCACAGGGCTTTGGCTGGTCCAATCCCGGTCTTGACGGCAAGGCGACCAACGCCTTTACCTCGGGCATTGAGGGCGCATGGACCCGCGAGCCGACCAAATTCGACATGGGCTATTTTGACTATCTGTTCGGGTATGAGTGGCGGCTGGCGAAATCCCCGGCAGGCGCGCATCAGTGGGAACCCGTCGATATGCCCGAAGAGGAAAAGCCGGTCGACCCCACCGATCCCTCGGTCCGCCACAACCCGATAATGACCGATGCCGACATGGCGATGAAGGTCGATCCGGTCTATAATGACATCTGCCAGAAGTTCCGGGCCGATCCGGCGTATTTCGCCGATACCTTTGCCCGCGCGTGGTTCAAGCTGACCCATCGCGACATGGGGCCAAGGGTCAACTATATCGGCCCGGATGTCCCGGACGAAGACCTGATCTGGCAGGATCCGATCCCGGCGGGGCCGACCTCTTATGACATTGCCGCCGCCAAAGCGAGGATCGCCGACAGCGGCCTGACGATTGCCGAGATGGTCGCCACCGCATGGGACAGCGCGCGGACCTTCCGTGGCTCTGACATGCGGGGCGGGGCCAATGGCGCGCGTATCCGTCTGGCCCCGCAAAAGGACTGGGACGGCAATGAGCCGGAGCGTCTGGCAAAGGTTCTGGGGGTGCTTGGGCCGATTGCGTCCGAGACCGGCGCATCAGTGGCGGACATGATCGTTCTGGCCGGGGGTGTTGGCCTGGAACGCGCAATCCGGGCGGCGGGCTTTGCCACAGAGGTGCCGTTTCTGCCCGGTCGCGGCGATGCGACGGATGCCGGGACGGATGCGGCCTCTTTCGATGTGCTTGAGCCGCTGGCCGATGGGTTCCGCAACTGGCAAAAGACCAGATATGCCGTCAGCCCCGAGGAAATGCTGCTCGACCGGGCACAGCTTCTGGGCCTGACCGCGCAGGAAATGACCGTGCTGGTGGGCGGCCTGCGGGTGCTGGGCGTCAATCATGGCGGCTCTGCCCACGGGGTGCTGACGGATCGCGTTGGCCAACTGACCACGGATTTCTTCGTCAACCTGACCGATATGGCCAATAGCTGGCATCCGGTTGACGGGGGCGAGAGCTATGAAATTCGGGACCGCAAGAGCGGGGCGGTCAGGTGGACGGCAACCAGCGCCGATCTGGTGTTCGGCTCGAACTCGGTGCTGCGGGCCTATGCCGAGGTCTACGCCCAGGATGACAACCACGAGAAATTCGTGCGCGATTTCGTGGCGGCGTGGACGAAGGTGATGACGGCGGATCGTTTCGATCTGGCGGGTTAAGGCCAATGGGGGCCGGGCGGGATGTGTTGCCCGGCCCTTTTCCCGCCCCGCTACAGAGTGGCGATCACCTGATCGGCAACCCTGCGGGTCAGGGCATCGTCCCGCCCGCCGATAACCAGAAAGCCAACACCCCGCGACACCCAGCCCGTCGCCGACAGGCCCTTCAGAACCGTTGTCTGCGGTGCGTGGTCAGAGCCATCCACCGGGAACAGGCAGACAGACACCGGCGTGTCCGTCCCTGCCAGATAGGCGAGTTGCAACAGCGGCTGCCCTTCATAGCCCAGAATTTGGGCGCGTTTGAAGGCAACGCCTTCCAGACCGGTCAGCCCTGAAAGCGACAGCCCGTGCGCGGCACCAAAACCGGCAAGGACGTTCCCGGTCACCTCCGGGGATTGCTCAGAGTTCAGCAGGGTCTCGGCGACGTAAAGCTCCTGATAGGCGGCGGCGGCTTCGGCCCATGCCGGGGTGTCGGAAGGGGGCAGGCCCCGGAACATGGTCGCCCCCAGAATGACGCCCGCGATGACAGATGCGGCGACCACTCCGGCCATCCTGACGCCCCCGAACGACACCCGTCCGTATGACCGTGACCGCACCCACGGCAAATCCGGCGCATCCGGCGCGCCGAGCCTTTGGGGTGCCAGCGCCTCCCGAACCGTATCGAGCGGAATGCGCAGCGCGGCCAGACGCTCACCGAGCACGCGGTCATGGTCAAGCGCCCCGTTGATCTCCTGCATCAGAGCATCATCGGCCTCTGCATCCAGATAGGCCGTCAGCTCCTCATCCGTGAATGACCGGCCGTCTCGCGGCATGTCTCTTTTCCTTCCTGCGAAAACGTGGCCGCGATACGTTTCCGGGCTGCTGCAAGGCGACTCATAACCGTTCCGATCGGTATTTCCAGAACATCCGCGGCTTCCCGATAGCTCATCCTCTCAACATAAACCATCAGCACCGTGATACGCATCGCCTCGGGCAATTCTCCTATGGCTTTCAACACCTGACCGGCCAGAACATTCGTTTCCGTATCCGGTCTGGTATCGGGGATTTCCATGTCTTCGATTGCGACCAGCCCCCGGCCCGAGCGCACCGCCGCCGCCCGCACCTCGTTCAGCCATATCCGTTTCGCCATCAGGAACAGCCAGCGGTCCAGATGTGTTCCGGCGCTGTATTGGTGGGCTTTCTCCAGCGCCCGCAGGCATGTGGACTGGGCCAGATCGTCCGCCCGGTCGCGCCGCCCGGTCTGAAACAGACAGAACCGCCAAAGACGCGGAAAGACGCCCGGCAGGTTCTCGCGGATTTCCGCTTCGTTCCTTCTGAACTCGAAACTCTTTATGACGGTTCCCCCGGCTGTCCGAACCTTTGGGTCAGTGCTATCAGACACCGGGCGGGATTGAAAGTGTCTTGAATCCCGACGGTGCAATCAGGGGGGCGTTCGCCGTCACCGTTGCCGCCGGACCGGAGCCGGAGCCCGCCATTTCCGCAGGCTATTGCACGCGCGTCCCTTTTTCGACTAGTCTTCGCCCCATACCGAAATGCACAAGGGTGATCAGAGATGTTCGGAACGACAAGGGCCCTGGTGGCCTCGGCGCTCTTGCTGGTCATGGCCGGGCCGACAGGGGCCGGGGGGATCGCGGGGGCGTATCTCGCCGCGCGTCAGGCCGACATGCTGTCCGACTATGCGACTGCCTCGCGCTATTACACGCAGGCGCTGGCGCGCGACCCGTCCGATCCGACGCTGCTGGAAAAAGCGATGACTGCCTGGTTGGGCCTGGGGGATTTCACCCGCGCCCGCACCGTCGCCCGCGGGATACGCGCGCACGGCCTGCAAAACCCGATTGCCGACATGCTGATCCTGTCGGAACATTTTGCAAACGGCGATCACGAGGCGGTCTTTGCCGGTTATGAGAACGGCCTGAGCGCCGGGCCGCTCGCCGATGGCCTGCTGAAGGCATGGGCGCATGTGGGCACGGGCCGCATGTCCGATGCGGGGGTTGCCTTTGACGCGGTTGCCACCGGCGAGGGCACACGGAACTTCGGCCTTCTGCACAAGGCGTTTGCTCTGGCGCTGGTCGGCGATTTCGGCGGCGCGGATCAGATATTGTCCGGCGCGGCCCATGGCGCGCTGCCCGTCACGCGCACCGGCATTATCGCTCATGCCCAGATCCTCAGCCAACTGGGTCGCAACGCCGATGCGCTCCGGCTGATCGAACAGGTCTTTGGCGCGCAGCCCGGCGACCCGACGGCCCGACGGCTCAGGGGGGCGCTGGCCGCCGGGGAAACCGTGCCGTTCAGCCTGATCAGGGATGCAAGGGGCGGCGCGGCGGAAGTGTTCTACACCATTGCCACCGCGCTGCGAACAGAGGCATCGGCGACCTATACCCTGTTCTATGCCCGGGTTGCGGCGGATTTGCGCCCGGACCATGTTGACGCCCTGTTGCTCTCTGCCGCGCTGCTTGAGGAACTGGGGCGTTTCGGCCTTGCCATAGAGGTCTATGACCGGGTGCCCCGGAACGCGCCGTCATTTCACATCGCCGAGATGGGCCGCGCCGGGGCGCTGGAGGACGCAGGCAAACCCGATGTGGCGATTGAAGTGCTGCGCCAGCTTGCCGAGTCCCATGCCGTGCTGCCCGTCGTTCACACTGCACTGGGCGACACCCTGCGCCGGGAGAGCCGCTTTGCCGAGGCAGCCCTTGCCTATGATCAGGCGATTGCGCTCTATCATCAGCCCGATGCGTCCCACTGGGGGGCCTATTATGCGCGCGGCATCACCCGCGAACGCACAGGCGACTGGGAACTGGCAGAGGCCGATTTCCGTCAGGCGCTTTCGCTCAATCCGTCGCAGCCGTTCGTGCTGAACTATCTGGGGTATTCCCTGGTGGAGCGGCGCGAGCGGCTGGATGAGGCGCTTGAGATGATCGAGCGCGCGGTAGAGGCAGAACCTGAAAACGGTTTCATCACTGATTCCCTTGGCTGGGTGCTCTACCGGCTGGGCCGCTATGATGACGCCGCCGGATATATGGAGCGCGCGGCGGAACTGGAACCGGCGGACCCGGTGATCAGCGACCATCTGGGCGATACACTGTGGGCCGTCGGGCGGCGGCGCGAGGCCGAATTTCAGTGGCGGCGGGCGCTGTCCTTCATTACCGGTGAAGAGACCGAGCCCGACCCTGACCGCATCAACCGCAAGCTCGAAGTGGGTCTGGACCGGGTGCTGGAAGAAGAGGGCGCGGACCCGCTCAAGGTGGCGTCAGAACACTGATGCCGCGCGCGGAACGGGGTAGTCCGGCCCGGACCGGCAGGGTGCTCACCACCCGCGCCCGTGCCAAGATCAACCTGACGCTGCATGTCACCGGACAGCGCGCCGATGGCCGTCATTTGCTGGACAGTCTGGTGGCCTTTGCCGACGGGCTGCATGATACGCTCTGTGTCCGGCCCGGCGACAGGTTGCGGCTGACGGTGGACGGACCGATGGCCGACGGCGTTCCGGGCGGCGCGGATAATCTGGTGCTGCGGGCGGCGCGCCTGCTGGCCCCGGACCGGGGGGCCTCAATCCGCCTGACCAAGCGCCTGCCGAACCGGGCGGGGATCGGTGGCGGGTCGGCTGATGCGGCGGCGGCCCTGCGCCTGTTGTCGGCCCACTGGGGGATCGCCGCGCCCGAGGACGTTTCCGTTCTGGGGGCGGATGTGCCGGTCTGCCGGTCTGCGGTGCCGCAGCGGATGCGGGGCGCGGGCGAATGCCTTGCCCCCCTGCCGGGGCTGCCCGAGACATGGCTGGTGCTGGTCAATCCGGGGGTGAGCGTTCCCACCGGGGCGGTGTTTGCGGCCCTTGAGGCAAAGGCCAACCCGCCGATGCCGGTGGAGATTCCGGGGTTCAGGGCGGTTGCGGATTTTGCGGAATGGCTTGGCGGGCAGCGCAATGATCTGGAGGGGCCTGCCAGGGGGATTGCCCCGGAAATCGCCGATGTGCTGGCGGCGTTGGCGGCGCAGGACGGGGCGCTGCTGGCGCGGATGTCCGGCTCCGGCGCGACATGTTTCGGCATCTATGCCGGGGCGCGGGCGGCAGAGCGGGCGGCAGAGCGGATTGCCCGCGATCATCCGGACTGGTGGGTCAGGACCACGGCCCTGCGGCGGGGGTAGGCTGTGTGGGGCAGCAGACTCCGTTACGAAGGCCTCTGCATATTGGCTCAGCCGGGCAGCCGCCTGCCTGGACGGGCGCTTTTCGTGACAGTCCAAATTGGCGATGGTCTTACCATAAAGCCCATATGCTGCAACAGGCTGAGACGTTTAGAGCGCCTGCCGGGGGGCAGGCAGGCGCTGCTTGGGCAGCAAGCGCCGGGCGGGACATTTGGGGGGCGACACACTCTTATGCAGAGGTCTTCGATAGCACATCCGCACGGCCCCGGTTTCCTGTCCCTCAAGCCAGCCCCGCCCGGTCATAAGACCGGGCCGCGCCTTGGGGCTCCGCCCGTTCGGCCCTGAAACGGTCCACCGGACCGTTTCCGGGACGGG
>JPPB01000157.1 GCA_001483205.1 alpha proteobacterium 3107 | reverse complement strand
ATTGTCGATCAGACCATAACCGTGCGCTTTGATGCCTCGCTCGACCGGGACATGCCGTGGGAGTTCAGGCCGGTCGAGCGGGAAATGACCCTGAGGCTGGGCGAGACCGGGCTGGCCTTCTATGAGGCCTACAACCCCACCAGCCGCCCCGTTGCCGGAACCGCCAGCTATAATGTCGCCCCCTATGCGGCGGGGCTGTTCTTTACCAAGATCGACTGTTTTTGTTTCGAGATGCAGGTGCTGCAACCGGGGGAGCGGGTGCGGATGCCGGTGACATTCTTTGTCGATCCCGAAATCGCCACGGACAAAGAGGCGAAATACCTTCGGCGCGTCACCCTGTCCTACACCTTTTATGAAACCGACCTGCCGGAAGACCCGGAAGACACCGCAAGCCTGCCGACCACAGCCCGAACTGCTGTCAACCAGCCTCAAGACGAGGGATAACCCATGGCGCATGAAAAGAACCACGACTATCACATCCTTCCGCCCTCGCTGAACCCGTTTCTGGGGGCGCTTGGCGCGTTCATCATGCTGTTCGGGGCGGTCCAGTGGTTCGCCGGTAGCGGCCCGTGGCTGTTCCTGATCGGGCTTGCGGGCGTGGCCTATGTGATGTTCGACTGGTGGTCGGACATGGTGACAGAGGGCCAGACCGGCGATCACACCCCGGTGGTGCGGATCGGCCTGCGCTATGGCTTTCTGTTGTTCATCATGTCCGAGGTGATGTTTTTCTCGGCCTGGTTCTGGACCTTCTTCAAGCACGCCATGTATCCGATGACCGAAGGCTCCCCCGCCATTGATGGCGTCTGGCCGCCCGCAGGGATCGAGACATTCGACCCGTTCCACCTGCCGCTGATCAACACCCTGATCCTGTTGTGTTCGGGCGCGGCCTGCACCTGGGCGCACCACGCGATTGCCCATGAGAACAACCGCAAGGATATGGTCAACGGCCTGATCATCGCGATCATCCTTGGCGTGTTCTTCACCTTCTTTCAGGCATATGAATACAGCCATGCGGCCTTTGGTTTCGCGGGCAATATCTATGGCGCGTCCTTTTTCATGGCCACCGGCTTTCACGGGGCGCATGTGATCATCGGGACGATTTTCCTGTTTGTCTGCCTGATGCGGGCGATGAAGGGGCATTTCACGCCAGAGCAGCATGTGGGGTTCGAGGCCGCCGCCTGGTATTGGCATTTCGTCGATGTCGTCTGGCTGTTCCTGTTTGCCGCGGTCTATATCTGGGGTGGTTGAGCGGCTGAGCCGGACGGACGGGGGGCGCACCCCCATCAAAACGCGGAAGGTCGTGCATGATTCGCCGGATGATCCTGCCGTTGTTGTTCGGGCTGACCGGGGCCGCGGTTCTGTCCGGTCTCGGCATCTGGCAGGTGCAGCGGCTGGCGTGGAAAACCGACCTTCTGGCCCGAATCGAAGCGCGGATTGCGGATGCGCCCGTTGCCCTGGCAGAGGCAACCGGGGATTATCAGCCGGTGCAGCTTTCGGGCCGCTATACGGGGCAAGAGCTGCATGTGCTGGCCAGCCTGAAGCGCGAAGGCGCGATCTATCGCATCATCAGCGCGTTCGAGACACCGGAAGGGCGGCGCATTCTGGTGGATCGGGGGTTTGTGCCTGCCACGGATAAGACCGCGCCGCGCACGGGCGGGCAGGCAACGCTGATCGGCAACCTGCACAGCCCCGATGAGGTGGATTTTTTCACCCCCGAACCTGACCTTGCCACCAATATCTGGTATGCCCGCGATGTGCCTGCCATGGCGTCGGCACTGGGGACCGAAGAGGTTTTCGTCATCCTGCGCAAAACCTCAGAGACCCCCCCGCCGGTCACGCCCCTGCCGGTCGATACCTCGGGCATTCCCAATGATCATTTCGGCTATGCCGTCACCTGGTTTTCCCTGGCCGCGATCTGGTTGGGGATGACAGCCGCGTTGCTGTGGCGTATCAGGCGGAAAAACCGCGCAGGACATTGGGGATGAAATACGTATCGACCCGCGGGCGCGCCCCGGTGCTGAATTTTGAAGAAACGATGCTGACCGGCCTTGCGCGGGACGGCGGGCTGTATGTGCCGGAAACCATCCCGGTGATGCGGCCCGACGACATCGCCGCGCTGGCGGGCCTGTCTTATGAGGAAACTGCTTTTCGCGTCATGCGCCCCTTTATCGGTGACGGGTTCGGCGATGATGCGTTCAGGCGCATCATTGAGCGCGCTTATGCGGGGTTTGGCCACCCGGCGCGCGCGCCGCTGATACAACTCGGCCCGAACCTGTTTCTGCTGGAGCTTTTCCACGGGCCGACACTGGCCTTCAAGGACTTCGCCATGCAGTTGATCGGGCGGCTTTTCGAGGCCGTTCTCCGCCGCCGGGGGGCGCGGGTGACGATCATCGGTGCGACCTCCGGCGATACCGGCTCGGCGGCGATTGAGGCATTCCGGGGCCTTGAGGCGGTTGATGTGTTCATTCTCTATCCCCATGGCCGGGTGTCCGAGGTGCAGCGCCGCCAGATGACCACGCCGCCCGACGCGAATGTCCATGCGCTGGCGGTTGACGGCGATTTCGACGATTGTCAGGCGCGCGTGAAGGACATGTTCAACGATTTCGCCTTTCGGGATCAGGTGCGGCTGGCGGGGGTGAACTCGATCAACTGGGCGCGGGTGCTGGCGCAGACGGTTTATTATTTCTCTGCCGCTGTTGCGCTCGGCGCGCCGCACCGCAGGGTCAGTTTCACCGTTCCCACCGGCAATTTCGGCGACATCTATGCCGGTCATATCGCCCGGCGGATGGGGTTGCCGGTTGACCGGCTGGTGGTGGCGACAAACCAGAATGACATCCTGCACCGGGCGCTGTCGGGGGGGGAATACCGGCCCGCCGGCGTTGCGCCCTCGATCAGCCCGTCAATGGACATTCAGGTCAGTTCCAATTTCGAGCGCGCGCTGTTTGACGCCTGCGGGCGGGACGGCGATGTGGTGGCGCGGCTGATGGACGGCCTGAAATCCGGCGGCGGCTTTCGGATCGGGGCAGAGCCATTGCGGGCGCTGCGGGCGGGTTTTGATTCGGCGCGCGTGTCCGAGGCAGAGACGGCGGCGGCGATCCGCGATTTTCATCGCCGGGGCGGAACGGTGTTGTGCCCGCACACCGCCATCGGCGCGCATGTCGCCGCCCGGCACACCGGCACGGCCCCGATGATCACGCTGGCCACGGCGCATCCGGCGAAATTCCCGGCGGCGGTCCGGGACGCCTGCGGGCAGGCCCCTGCCCTGCCCCCGGCCA
>JPPB01000156.1 GCA_001483205.1 alpha proteobacterium 3107 | reverse complement strand
GCGGGCGAATGCACCCTGATCATGGACGAGGGCGAAACGCTGATGCGCCCCGGCGATTGCGCGGCATTCCCGGCGGGCGACCCGAACGGGCACCATTTCATCAACCGCTCAAAGCACGACGAGGCGCGGTTTCTGGTCATCGGCAGCCGCCTGCCCCATGAGCGCGCAACCTACAGCGATGTCGATCTGGAGGTGGAGATCAGGGACGGCACACCCGCCTTTATCCACAAGGACGGCACCCCCTACCGGAAAGGCCCCACATGACCGATTTTCAATCTGCCGTCGATGCGGACGGCGTGACCACCATCACCTGGGACACGGGCGACAAATCCATCAACGTGATGACCATGCAGGGGCTGGCCGATCTGAACACCCATATAGAGGCGGCGCTGGCGGACGCAGGCGTGAAGGGCGTGATCATCACCTCGGGTAAGGCCGACAGCTTTGCCGCCGGTATGGACCTGAATGTCATCGCCGGAATGCGCGAGACCGCAGGCGATGATCCGGCGCAGGGGCTGTTTGACGGGGTGATGGACATGCACCGCCTGCTGCGCAAAATCGAACGCGCCGGGATGGACGAGCGCAACCGGGGCGGCAAACCGATTGTGGCGGCGCTGCCCGGCACGGCGCTTGGCATCGGTTTGGAAATTCCGCTGGCCTGCCACCGGATCATCGCCGCCGACAACGCGCAGGCCAAAATCGGCCTGCCGGAGATACGGGTGGGCATTTTCCCCGGCGCGGGCGGCACCACGCGGCTTGTGCGCAAGATGGGGGCGATGGCGGCGGCCCCGCTGTTGCTGGAGGGCAGGCTGAGCGACCCGAAAAAGGCGATGGCGGCAGGGGTGATTGACGAGGTTGTCCCCGCCGGTGAATTGCTGGCCCGCGCGAAGGCATGGGTTTTGTCAGAGCCGAAAATCGTCAAGCCATGGGACGAGAAAGGCTATCGGCTGCCCGGTGGCGCGCCTTATCACCCGGCGGGCTTTCTGACCTTTATCGGCGCGTCGGCGATGGTCAGCGGCAGGACGAAGGGCGTCTATCCGGCGGCCAGGGCGCTGTTGTCGGCGGTCTATGAGGGCGCGCTGGTTCCGTTCGACACCGCGCTTAAGATCGAGGCGCGATGGTTTGTCAATGTGCTGATGAATCCGTCATCCTCGGCGATGATCCGCAGCCTGTTCGTCAACAAAGAGGCGCTGGAGAAGGGCGCGCGCCGCCCCGATGCGCCTGTGCGGGCGATTGGCAGGGTGGGGGTTGTCGGCGCGGGCATGATGGGGGCGGGTATTGCGCTGGTCTCGGCACGGGCAGGCATAAAGGTCGTGCTGCTTGATGCGACTGAGGCCGCCGCCGAACGGGGCAAGGCGCATACAGCGGCCTTTATGGACAAGGGAATCGCGCGCGGCAAGGCGACCGAGGCGCAAAAGGCCGATGTGCTGGGCCGAATCGAGACCGCCACCGACCACACCGCGCTGGCCGGGTGCGACCTGATCATCGAGGCGGTGTTTGAAGACCCGGAGATCAAGGCGCAGGTGATCCGGCAGGTCGAAACGGTCACCAGCCCGGACTGCATCATCGCCACCAATACCTCGACCCTGCCGGTCACCGATCTGGCCCGCGCCTCGGCCCGGCCCGGGCAGTTCATCGGCATCCATTTCTTTTCGCCGGTCGAAAAGATGCTGCTGGTCGAGATCATCAGGGGCGCGCGCACGGATGACGCGGCGGTGGCGGTGGCGCTCGATTATGTGCGGCGGATTCGCAAGACCCCGATTGTGGTGAACGACGCGCGGTTCTTCTATGCCAACCGGTGCATCATTCCCTATATCAATGAGGGCGTCCGCATGGTCAGTGAGGGCGTGCCCCCGGCGCTGGTCGAAAACGCCGCCAGAATGATGGGGATGCCGCTGGGGCCGTTGCAGCTTACCGATGAAACCTCGATTGAGCTGGGGGTGAAGATTGCGCGGGCAACCCGTGCGGCGATGGGCAGCGCCTATGCCAATGACGATGTGGATCAGGTGCTGTTCTGGATGGCGGATCAGGGCCGCCTGGGGCGCAAGGCCAATGCGGGGTTCTATGCGTATGACGACCGGGGCAAGCGGCTGGGCCTGTGGGAAGGGATCGGTGCGAAATTTCCGCTGGCCGCCGTTCAGCCGCCGCTGGCCGAGGTTCGGGACCGCATGATTATGGCGCAGGTGCTGGAGGCGGTGCGCGCGCTGGAAGAGGGAGTTCTTCAGGACATCCGCGAGGGCGATGTGGGGGCGGTTCTTGGCTGGGGCTTTATGCCGTGGTCGGGGGGGCCGTTCGGGTATCTGGACATTATCGGTGCGGGCGCGGCGGTCGGGATTTGCGAGGCCCTGGCCGGGCGGTTCGGTGACCGGTTCGCGCCGCCGGAACTATTGCGCCGGATGGCGGAATCAGGTGAGCGGTTTTATGGTCGCCCGATGGCTGGCGCGTAAGGTGCTTTGCGCTCTCAAAGACTGGCGGCAACTGTCCCTGCGGACCTTCTGTTGCCCCGAAACATTCCTCGTCGTTGCACAGATCGCCGCGACCGTCATATGGTGTTTGTGAGTCTACGCCCTAATGGGCAATTATTCGTTATATAGTAATTTATTCGTTATATAGTAATATTGTATGGTGTGACGGATTTCGCGCTTTGGGAAAAGAGTCGCCGAATCCTGCGCCAAGAGTGACAGATGAAATCTTAGAGGCTTTGGGGTAGTCAGGTATATAATCCCCAAAGGAAAGGAGTGATCCGGCATGGCCTTCTGGCTTTTCAAATCGGAACCGAACACCTGGAGCTGGGACGATCAGGTCGCCCGGGGCGAGACGGGTGAGGAATGGGACGGGGTGCGCAACTATCAGGCGCGCAACAACATGCGGGCGATGCAGGTGGGGGATCGCGGTTTCTTCTATCATTCGATGAAGGAAAAGGCGATTGTCGGGATTGTCGAGGTCTGTGCGGTGGCGCATCCCGACAGCACCACCGATGACCCGCGCTGGGAATGCGTGGACATCAGGGCGATAAGGGCGGTCAAAACCCCGGTGACCTTGCAGATGTGCAAGGATGACCCGCGCCTTCATAACATGGTTCTGGTCAACAACTCGCGCCTGTCGGTGCAGCCGGTGACGGATGACGAATGGGCGGTGGTGTGCGGGATGGCGGGGGTTGCGCCGTGATCGTTCACCGGCCTTAAGACCAGCCCCCCACGCCCATAAGACGCGCGGGGGCCAGCCTTTCACGCCCTACTCGATGATTTTGGAGACGACGCCCGATCCGACGGTCCTGCCGCCCTCACGGATGGCAAAGCGCA
>JPPB01000155.1 GCA_001483205.1 alpha proteobacterium 3107 | reverse complement strand
GCGGCGACGATCACCGAAGGCTCGGACATCTCGCTGCCCGGTGTCGGCCTGAACCCCACCCGCAACGGGCTATACACGACCCTTCTGGACATGGGCGCGGACATCGTGCTGGTCAACAGGCGCGAGGAAGGGGGTGAACCGGTCGCCGATCTGCGGGTGCGCGCCGCTGTCACCCGCGGGGTCGAGGTGCCGCCGGAACGCGCGCCGTCAATGATCGACGAATACCCCGCCCTTGCGGTGGTTGCGGCGGTCTCTGAGGGGGTGACGGTGATGCGCGGCGTCAGCGAATTGCGGGTCAAGGAATGCGACCGGATTGACGCCATGGCGCAGGGCCTTGCCGCCTGCGGCGTCCGGGTCGAACAGGACGAGGATACATTGGTCGTCCATGGCGCGGGGCCGGGCGGCGTGGCGGGCGGCGCAACCTGCGAGAGCCGCCTTGACCACCGGATCGCCATGTCGTTCCTGTGTCTGGGCATGGCGGCACGCAACCCGGTCTCTGTCGATGACGGCGCGCCGATTGCCACCTCTTTTCCGGGGTTTCGCGAGATGATGAACAGCCTTGGGGGGCGGATCACGGCGGGCGGTGAGGCCGCCCATGGGCAGGGGGGAGAACAGCCATGAAAACGGGATTTATCGGCCTCGGCAATGTGGGCAGCAAGCTCGCCGGGTCACTATTGCGCAACGGCGTTGATCTGACGGTGCATGATCTGAACCCTGCGCTGGTGGAGGGCATGGTGGCGCGCGGTGCGAAACGGGCCGGTGGACCGGCGCACCTGATGCGGGATTGCGATGTGGTCATCACCTGCCTGCCGTCGCCTGCGGCCTCGGATGCGGTGATGGGCGAGATGCTGCCGCAGGCCGGGGCGGGCAAAGTGTGGATGGAGATGTCCACCACCGACGCCGATGAGGTCAGGCGGCTCGGGGCATTGCTGACGGAGCGGGGGGCGGCGGTTGCGGATTGCCCGGTCTCGGGCGGCTGTCACCGGGCGGCGAGCGGCAATATCTCGATCTTCGCCGGGTGTGATCGTGCGACATTCGAGCGGATTGCGCCATTGCTGAAGACCATGGGGCGGCGCATTCTGCACACCGGCGGGCTTGGGTCGGCCTCGGTGCTGAAGGTGGTGACGAACTATCTGGCCACCGCCAATCTGGTGACCTGTTGCGAGGCACTGGTGACGGCGCGTGCCGCCGGAATGGACCTCAACACCGCGTATGAGGCGATCAGGATTTCGTCGGGAAATTCCTTTGTGCATGAGACCGAAAGCCAGGTGATTCTGAACGGGTCGCGGGATATTTCGTTCACGATGGATCTGGTGAAGAAGGATATTGGCCTGTTTCGGGATGTGGCAGAGCGGGGCGGGGTGGCGCTTGAGGTCGCGCCGCTGCTGGCGGCGATCTTTGATGACGGGATTGAGCGTTACGGGGCGCGCGAATATTCGCCGAATATTATCAGGCGGCTGGAAGAGGCCACCGGGCTTGATATTCGCGCCCCCGGTTTTCCGGCACAGATGGAAGATGATGAGCCGGAAGTGCCCGGCCATGAGGTGATTCCGTAAGGGGCCGGGGCTTGAACTCAAAATCTGGTTGTCAGGCTATGTTATGTCACGAGACCACCCCCGCGCCGCACCGTTTGACATTCCGGCAGGGCCTGCGTAACCGGCCTGCGTATGCAGGAGGATCAGACGTGCCATTCACCATCGCCATAGACGGCCCGGCGGCAGCGGGAAAAGGCACAATATCCAAGGCGGTTGCCGCGCATTTCGGCTTTGCCCATCTGGATACCGGCCTGCTTTACCGGGCGGTCGGCAGGCGGGTTCTGGACGGCGCGCCGCCCGTGGACGCGGCCCGGTCGCTCCGGCCCGAAGACCTGGAGGCCGACAGCCTGAGAACACCAGAGGTCGCCCGCGCTGCCTCGCGTGTCGCCGCCCTGGCCGGGGTGCGCGCGGCGCTGCTCGGGTTTCAGCGCACCTTTGCCCGCAGGGAAGGGGGCGCGGTGCTTGACGGGCGCGACATCGGCACGGTGATCTGCCCCGAGGCCGAGGCCAAGCTGTTTGTCACCGCCCGCCCGGAGGTGCGCGCCGACCGCCGCTATCTGGAGCTGAAGGGCAAGGGGCTGGAGGTGACGCGGGAACAGGTCATCGCCGATATGCGGGAGCGCGATGCCCGTGATGCGGGGCGGTCGCAATCGCCCCTGAGACCGGCCCCGGACGCGATGGTGCTGGATACCTCGGGCCTTGACCTCGGGCAGGCGGTCGTTGAGGCGATTCGCCTTATCGGGCCTGTGCGCGGGTGAGGGGGCCGGGGTGCCCCGCGCCGTTTTGTTCCGGGTGATTTGCGGACTGGTGATGAAGGCACTGAGGGCCGCGCCCGGCCCGCACGGTAGGCGCGAATGCGCCGCCCCGTGGGGGGCGCGGGGCGGCGCGGCCCGGTCTTGCGACCGGGCGGACAGTTTAGCCACTTACGCGCCATTATGCAAAGGTCTTTCTGGTGTGATGGCCGTGTTCACAGCATCAGCGGCAAAAGCAGCGCCAAAATCCCAATTACTGCCACCAGGATGACGCCGCGCAAGTAAAACCGCAAACCGGCAAGGCGTCGCCTGAGGCGTCCGGGCGGCGTTCCCATGTCCCATTTCGGGTGCCGCCGCGCCCCTCTCCAATAGCTTATGACTTTTCGGCGCGCCATCGCGTTGCCTTTGACTTCATTCCGTGGTGCGCAAGGTTAACACGGAAATACCCCTGTAATCAACAGGGCAGGCCAGCCCGCACCGCCCCCGTCACCCGATCAGCCGCGCAACCAGCCCCGGCAGCCTGTCATACCCGTCAAGCAGCGCATCAGGCCTGAGCCGGGCCACGGCGCGCCCTTCCGGCCCGAAGGTCACCAGCGCACACGCCACCCCCGCCGCCCGCGCGCACTCCCGGTCGGTCACGGTATCGCCGATCAGCACCGACGCCCCGACGGTGCCCCCCGCCCGTGCCACTGCCTCACGATAGGGGCGGGGGTCGGGCTTTCTGACCGGCAGCGTATCGGCCCCGACCAGCGCCCCGAACAGGCCGCTGATGCCCAGCCGGGCGATCAGCTCCTGCGCCAGCGCCTCGGGTTTGTTGGTGCAGATAGCGGTGCGATACCCGCCCGCAAGCAGCGTCTCCAACGCCTCTGTTACCCCCGGATACAGCCGTGTATGATGGTTGAGATTCGCCGCGTAAGAATCCAATAAAACAGGATAATTCTCCTCAATAGCCGCCTCTGCCTCTGCCCCGGACGGCCCCCCGTTCACCCGCCCGAACCCCAGTGCCAGCATCGCCCGCCCCCCGCGAAAGGCCGTCGCCTTATCCGCAACCGGGTCCAGCACCGCCCCATGCCCCAGCCCTTCAAAACACGCATTCGCGGCGGCAATCAGATCGGCCCCGGTATCGGCCAGCGTTCCGTCCAGATCAAACACAACCGTGCGCATTGCAAACTCCTCTCGGCAAAATCCCGCACACCCATGTAACCGATTGTCAGGCTTTTTGAAGAGCCTGCCCCTTGCGGGCGCGCGCCGGACGGATAAAACAGCACCGCCAGAGGTTTCGCAAAAGGGTGTTCCATGCCGGTCAGCCTGATCATTCTTGCCGCAGGGCAGGGCACGAGGATGGACTCCCGCCTTCCCAAGGCGCTGCACCCCCTGGGCGGGGTGCCGATGCTTGCCCATGCGATGGCCTGCGCGGAACCGGTCGGGGCAGAGCGGGTTGTCGTCATTACCGGCCACCGGGCGGAAGAGGTGGGTGCGGCGGCCCATGTCTGTGATCCGGGCGCGATTATGGTGCGTCAGGCAGAGCGGCTTGGCACCGCCCATGCGGTCGAACAGGCGCGCGGGGCGCTGTCGGGTTTTACCGGCGATGTGATCGTCCTGCTGGCCGACACGCCCTTTTTCCGGCCCGAAATCACCCGTGACCTGCTGCGCGCGCGCGAAACCCATGATGTGGTGTTCATGGGGTTTGAGGCCGCCGATCCGGGCCATTACGGACGCTTTGTGATGCAGGGCGACAGGCTCAGGCGGATTGTCGAGTTTGCTGAGGCGACCGGTGAGGAACGCCAAATCCGCCTGTGCAACACCGGCGTTGTCGCCGCCCGTGCCGATGTGCTGTTTTCGCTGCTGGCCGAGGTGCAGGCGGGCGCGGGGCGCGAACGCTACCTGACCGATATGGCCGCCATTGCCGATCAGCGCGGCCTGTCGGTGGGGGCGGCCATCTGTGCAGAGGCCGATGTGCAGGGGGTCAACTCCCGCGCTGAACTGGCGCGGGCTGAGGGCAAGCTGCAAACCCGTCTGCGCACGGACGCCCTGCAAAACGGCGTGACGCTGATTGCGCCGGAAACCGTCACCTTCGCCCGCGACACGTGCCTTGCCCGCGATACGGTCATCGAGCCGCATGTGGTCTTCGGCCCCGGCGTCACGGTGGACAGCGGCGCAACCATCCGCGCCTTTTCCCATCTTGAGGGCTGTCACGTGGCGGGCGGGGCGGTCATCGGGCCTTACGCGCGGTTGCGCCCCGGAACACAGATTGCCGCCGCCGCCAAAGTCGGCAATTTCGTCGAGATCAAAAACGCGGCCCTGGCCGAGGGCGCAAAGGTCAACCATCTGTCCTATATCGGCGACGCCCGCATCGGTGTGGCGGCGAATATCGGCGCGGGCACCGTCACCTGCAATTATGACGGGGTGGCGAAACACCACACCGAGGTTGGGGCGCGCGCCTTTATCGGCTCTGACACCATGCTGGTTGCCCCGGTGAAGGTGGGCGAGGGGGCGATGACCGCCAGCGGTTCCGTGATTACCCGCGATGTGCCCGAGGGCGCGCTGGCCATCGGGCGCGCCCGGCAGGAAAACAAACCGGGGCTGGCGCGAAAACTGCTGCAATGGCTGGCGGCGGGCGGTAAATCCGGCAAATCCGGCAAATCCGGCACCGGGGGGCGCGCCTGATGTGCGGCATCATCGGCATTCTGGGCCGTCACGAGGTCGCGCCGACACTCGTCGAGGCGCTCAGGCGGCTCGAATATCGCGGCTATGACAGCGCCGGGATCGCCACGGTTTCCGACGGCATTCTCGACCGCCGCCGCGCGGTGGGCAAACTGGCGAACCTGTCTGATCTGCTGGTCCATCAGCCGCTGGCGGGCAAGGCGGGCATTGGTCATACCCGCTGGGCCACCCATGGCGCGCCGACGGTGGCGAACGCCCATCCGCACCGCGCCGGACAGGTGGCGGTGGTTCACAACGGCATTATCGAGAATTTCAGCACCCTGCGCGAGGAGCTTTCCGCGAAAGGCATTGCGTTTGAGACCGAGACCGACACCGAAACCGTCGCCCTGCTGGCGCAGGATTTTCTGAGCCGGGGGCTGTCACCCCGCGATGCCGCCGCCCGAACCATCGCCCGACTGGAGGGCGCGTTTGCCCTGTGCTTCCTGTTTGAGGGCGAAGACGACCTTATGATCGTCGCCCGCAAGGGGTCACCCCTGGCCATCGGGCGCGGGGACGGGGAAATGTTCGTCGGCTCTGATGCGCTGGCGCTGGCCCCGATGACCGACCGGATCACCTATCTGGAGGAAGGCGACCGCGCGGTGATCCGCCGCGACTGCGCCGAGATTTATGACAGCGACGGCAAACAGGTCAGCCGGGAAGAGCGCATTGTCCGCATTGACCTCAGCCGGACGGAAAGAGGCGGCCATAAGCACTTCATGGCCAAGGAAATTGCCGAACAGCCGACGGTGCTTGGCGATGCGGTGGCCCGCCATGTGAACATCGGGGGCAATGCGCTGATCCTGCCCGATACCCTGACCGGTTTTGACGGCATTGACCGGATCGTCCTGATCGGCTGTGGCACGGCGTTTTATGCCTGTCAGGTGGCGAAATACTGGTTTGAGGGTCTGGCGCGCCTGCCGGCGGAGGTCGATATAGCCTCGGAGTTCCGCTATCGTGCCCCGCCGATCCCGGAGCGCACACTGGCGATTTTCGTCAGCCAGTCGGGGGAAACCGCCGACACGCTGGCGGCGCTGCGCTATTGTCGCGGCAGGGCGGCGCAGGTGGTGTCCGTGATCAACGTGACGGAGAGCTCGATTGCCCGGGAAAGCGATGTTGCCCTGCCCATCCATGCCGGGGTGGAGGTCGGGGTTGCCTCGACCAAGGCGTTCACCTGTCAACTGACGGCGCTGGCGGCGCTTGTGCTTCATGCGGGGCGGGCGCGCGGGGCGCTGTCGGCGGAGGCGCTGGCCGGTCACCTGAGCGCGTTGCGGGGCCTGCCGGGGCTGGTCAACCATGCGCTGGGCCTGTCCGGGGGGGTTGAACAGGCGGCCCGCGCGCTCAGCACGGCGCAGGATGTGTTGTTTCTGGGGCGCGGCACGATGTATCCGATTGCCATGGAAGCAGCACTTAAATTAAAGGAAATCAGCTATATACACGCCGAAGGTTATGCGTCGGGAGAGCTGAAACACGGCCCCATATCGCTGATTGACGGCAAGGTGCCGGTGGTGGTGATGGCCCCGTCGGACCGGCTGTATGACAAGACGGTTTCCAATATGCAGGAAGTGATGGCGCGGGGCGGCAGGGTGCTGCTGATCACCGATGCGCGCGGGGCTGCGCGGGCGGGCGAAGGGGTCTGGCAGACCATCATCATGCCCGATGCGCCGGAGTTGCTGACGCCGATGCTGTATGCGGTTCCGGCGCAGCTTTTGGCCTATCATGCGGCGGTCGCCAAGGGCACCGATGTGGACCAGCCCCGCAATCTGGCCAAGTCGGTCACGGTGGAGTAGGGCGGAAGGGGGGTGTCACGCTATAACCGGTCTTGAGCCGTTTCTTTCTGCCCTGCCGCCACGCCCTCGGGTCATAGGCGATTTCATACCCCCATTGCCCGCGTCTTTCCTGACGCGCCCGGGCCTCTGCCGGTTTGTATCTGTTGCCGCGTATGGCGATTGCATAGCCGTTCAGGACCAGCCATTCGCCAACATCCTTGCCATCGCAAGTGGCCGTGCCGACCACGCGGCCATATCTGTCATGGCCTTCGACCTGAACCCGAACATGCTTGCCGCCGACACTATCAATCAGCGCGCTCTTGACCATAGCGCCGTGCCTGATCCGCCTGCCGTCACTGAGTTTCGCAGGCTGGTCGTGTTCAGGCGCGTCGATGCTTGCCAACCGGATGGTATGACCACGCACCTTAAGCCCGTCGGCATCGGTCACATACGCCTTACCGATGATCATGCCGCCGGGTTTGGGGGTTGGTGATTTCTCTGGAGGTTCAGTGGCCCAAGGCCCCCGCTCGGTGATGCGGCTGACCGACCTCTTGGGTGATTTCTCTGGAGGTTCAGTGGCCCAAGGCCCCTTGTTCGGTGGTCTTTTTGTCCGCCGCCCGTATGGTTTGCGTTGCGGTCTGGTGGGCCAGGGCCCCTCTTTTCGCGTGATCTTCCGCCTTGGCGCGCTCCGTATCGGCCCCCCGAACAGAGAGAGGCACACCGCAATGGCAAGGATGATAATCAGGTCTTCCATTCCCCGACCCTCCCGCGCCTGTTTACACGCCGTTAAACCAGACATCCGGGATTATTTCAATCTGCCCGCCACCCCCGCTTTCCGGCCTTGTGAGCGGTGGCGCAAACCCTTACCTAGAGCACATGCAGACGCCGCCCCTCATTGACCCCTTTCGCCGCGCCATCACTTACCTGCGCGTCTCTGTCACCGACCGGTGCGATTTCCGCTGCGTCTACTGCATGTCGGAAAACATGACCTTTCTGCCGAAGAAAGAGCTGCTGACGCTGGAGGAACTCGACCGCCTGTGTTCGGTCTTCATCCGGCTCGGGGTGCGCAAACTGCGGATCACCGGCGGCGAGCCGCTGGTGCGGCGGGGCCTCATGGGGTTTTTCGGGGCGATGTCCCGGCATCTGCACGCGGGCGCGCTGGATGAACTGACGCTGACCACCAACGGCTCGCAACTGCATCGTTTTGCGCAGCCGCTGTTTGACGCCGGGGTGCGCCGGGTGAATGTGTCGCTCGACACGCTGGATGCGGAGAAATTCGCCCGTATCACCCGGTGGGGGCGGCTGAAGCAGGTTCTGGCCGGGATTGATGCGGCACAGACCGCCGGGTTGCGGGTCAAGATCAACACCGTCGCGCTAAGGGGCGTTAATGAGGATGAGCTGTTCGCCCTGACCGAGTGGTGCGCGGGCCGCGACATGGACCTGACCTTCATCGAGGTCATGCCGATGGGGGACATCGGCAATGAGGCCCGGCTGGATCAGTATTGGTCGCTTGGCGATCTGCGCGCCCGGCTTGAGGGGCGCTATACCGTCACCGATCTGGCAGAGCGGAGCGGCGGCCCGGCCCGCTATGTGCGGCTGGAGGAAAGCGGCCAGAAGGTTGGCCTGATCACGCCCTTGTCTCATACGTTCTGCGAGGGCTGCAACCGGGTGCGGGTGACCTGCACCGGAGAGATTTACACCTGTCTGGGGCAGGAGGGGAAGGCGGACCTGCGCCCGGCCCTGCGGGACAACCCCGAGACCGACGCGCCGCTGGTGGCCGCCATCCGCGCGGCGATTGGCCTGAAGCCCAGGGGCCATGATTTCGACTATTCCCGCCGGGGTGTGGCCGGGCGGGTCAGCCGTCACATGAGCCACACGGGGGGGTAGGCGTTGACATGACGGCGCATCAACACCTATACTGGCGCTGCCCGGAGAGAGGAAAGAAAGGCCATGACAGCAGCGCCGGACAACTATGAGCTGCATCGGCAACTGTCGGTCATGGATGAACAGATGAACACGAATCAGGCCAGATACGAAGGTGCCCTCGAGAGGCTTCGGGCATATATGGCGCGGCGGGACATCTGGTTGCTTCTTACGGTGGTTGGCGTGGTGATCAGCACAGTCGGCGTTGCGACGACCATTCTGGGATTGCTGATTACCCTTCCGCCCTCGCCCTGATCAATCCCGGCTTTCCCGTTGCCGGATCGTCTTTTCAATGATCTCTGCATAATAGCGTGCCAGTGGCCAAACCGTCCGCCCGGCGCTTGCTGCCCAAGCAGCGCCTGCCTGCCCCCCGGCAGGCGCTTTTAACGTCTCAACCCTTTGCAGCGTATGAATTTTATGGAAATACCATCGCCAATATGAACTGTCGCGAAAAGCGCCCGCCCAGGCAGGCGGCTGCCCGGCTGCGCCACCATGCAGAGGTCATTGAGCCTGTTGGAATATGGCGCAGGTATCGCCCGCAATCGCCCCCCTTACCCCACCGGCATCCGGGTCTCGGCAATCTCGGCCCACCAACTGCACCCGGCGGGAATGACCTCATCATTGAAATCATATTCCGGGTGATGCACCATCGCCGTATCGCCGTTGCCAACCAGAATATACGCCCCCGGACGCTCATTCAGCATATAAGCGAAATCCTCACCGCCCATCACCAGCGGCGCGTCTTCGCACCGCCCGCCAACGGCCCGCGCCGCGGCGGCGGCATAATCCGTCTCGGCCTCGGCATTCACCATCACCGGATAGCCGCGCTCATAGTCAATACGCGCCTCTGCCCCGAAAGCGGCGGCGACTGAGCGAACCGTCGCCTTCAGCCGTTCCTCGACGAAATCCCGCAAACCGGCATCAAGGGTGCGCACGGTGCCGCGCAGCCTGACCTTCTGCGGGATCACATTATGGGTCTTCGATTCGGTCTCGAACGAGGTCACCGAGACGACGGCCTGTTCCACCGGGTCCACATTCCGGCTGACGATGGCTTGCAGGGCGATGACGATATGGCTGGCAACAACCGTCGTATCAATCGCCAGATGCGGTTTGGCGGCATGGCCCCCGCGCCCCTCGACCCTGATGTCGAACTGGTCCGCGGCGGCAAAGAACGGCCCCGGACGGATGGCGAAAGACCCGGCGGGATGACCCGGCCAGTTGTGCATCCCATAGACCTCGCGGATGCCGAACCGCTCCATCAGCCCGTCATCGCACATCACCTTGCCGCCGCCGCCGCCTTCCTCTGCCGGCTGAAAGATGACAACGCATGTGCCGTCGAAATTCCGGGTCTCTGCCAGGTATCTTGCCGCCCCCAACAGCATCGCCGTATGACCGTCATGGCCGCAGGCGTGCATCCGGCCCGGCGTTTTCGAGGCATAGCCGAGGCCCGTTGCCTCATTGATCGGCAGCGCATCCATATCGGCGCGCAGTCCCACAACCCTGCCGGAGCTGTCGCGGCGGCCCCGGATCACCCCGACAATGCCGGTGCGCCCAAGCCCGGTCACCACTTCGTCGCACCCAAATTCTTTCAGGCGCGCCTCGACAAAGGCGGCGGTCCTGACCGTATCGAACAACAGTTCGGGGTTTTCATGCAGGTGGCGTCGCCAGCCGGTGATTTCGGAATGCAGCTCTGCAAAGCGGTTCCTGATGGGCATATTTCTGTTCCGTTCCTTGGCCGGTCCCGTGCGTCCGATCCCGCCGAAGGAGCGCACCGCAGAGACTATTCGCGGGCCATTCTTAGGGCACCGGTGGGCGGGGTCAACCGGGAAGGGGGAGAAAGGCCCTATTCCTGCGGCTCCCCCGGCTCTTCCGGGAAAACGCCCTCATAGAGCTCGCCCCCCGATGAGACAAACCGCACCCCTCTGCCCGGCCCGCGCTCCATATCAAAGCACTCCCAATGCTGCGACGGCGGCCATTGCGAGCAATATTTGTCCTCTGTCACCCGCCAGCGGCCCCAGCTTTCGCCGCCAACCGCATAAAGGGTGCGCCCGTCGGCCTGAAAGGTCTGCCAGCCATCCGGATAGTTGATTTTCGCATCCGTCAGCGCCGCGCGGATGTCATCCCCCGTCATCGGCACCCAGTCCTGCGCTGTGGCAGGCACTGCGGACACCATGACGGACAGAAGGGCGATTGTGCGGATCATCGTGATGCTCCCCGGCTTGTTTACGATCCCGATCACGTTTATCAGCCTTGCGAAGCACCCGACAGAAACAAGATCGTGAGCGCATGATTCCCCGCTATTCCCGCCCCGAAATGGCCGCCATCTGGTCGCCCGAGACCAAATTCCGCATCTGGTATGAGATCGAGGCCCATGCCTGTGATGCTCAGGCAGACCTGGGCGTGATCCCGCGCGAAAATGCCGAGGCCGTCCGCAAGGCCGGGGATGTGGCATTTGATGTCGCCCGGATCGACGAGATTGAGGCGCTCACCCGGCACGATGTCATCGCCTTTCTGACCCATCTGGCCGAGATCGTCGGCCATCAGCAGGCGCGTTTCGTGCATCAGGGCATGACCTCTTCGGATGTGCTGGATACGGCTTTTGCGGTTCAGCTTGTGCGCGCCGCCGATATTCTGATCGCGGATGTGCAGGCGCTGTTGGGGGTGCTTGAGCGCCGCGCGCAGGAGCACAAGCATACCCTGCGCATCGGGCGCAGCCACGGCATCCACGCCGAGCCAACCACGCTTGGCCTGACCTTCGCCCGGTTTCATGCCGAGATGAGCCGCAACCTGCGGCGTCTGAGGACAGCGCGCGAAGAGGTCGCCACCGGCGCGGTCTCGGGCGCGGTCGGCACCTTTGCCCATATTGACCCGGCCGTTGAGGCCCATGTCTGCGCCTGTATGGGGCTGCGGCCGGAGCCGGTCTCGACCCAGATCATCCCGCGCGACCGTCATGCGGCCTTCTTTGCCGCGCTGGGGGTGGTGGCCGGCTCGGTCGAGAACATTGCCACCGAGATCAGGCACATGCAGCGCACCGAGGTGCTGGAGGCCGAAGAAGCCTTTGCCACCGGTCAGAAGGGCAGTTCGGCGATGCCGCACAAGCGCAACCCGGTGCTGAGCGAGAACCTGACCGGACTGGCGCGCCTTGTCCGCATGGCGGTGATCCCGGCGATGGAGAATGTGGCGCTCTGGCATGAGCGTGACATTTCGCACAGTTCGGTGGAGCGTGCCATCGGCCCCGACGCCACCGTGACGCTGGATTTCGCGCTGGCGCGGCTGACGGTGGTTGTGGAGCGGCTGGTGGTTCATCCCGACAATATGCGCGCCAATATGGACAGGTTGCGGGGGCTGGTGATGTCTCAGGGGGTGCTGCTGGCGCTGACGCAGGCGGGGGCGAGTCGCGAAGACGCCTATCGTCTGGTGCAGCGGAATGCGATGAAGGTGTGGGAGGATGAGGGCAGGGATTTCAGGACCGAGCTGCTGGCCGACCCGGAGGTGACCGCGCTGATTGGCGCGGCGGGGATTGAGGCGGCGTTTGACCCCGGCCATCACACCCGGCATGTGGACACAATCTTTCAGCGGGTGTTCGGGGATGGGGGTTGATGGCGCTATCTCCGTCGGACCCGGACATAATGCAGAGGTCTTTGAAAGGTCTTACTCCCGCAGAACGCCCCCCGTGGCCTTGCCGACCTTGCCGACGATCTTTGCGCTGACCGCCTCAATATCCTTGTCGGTCAGGGTCTTGTCCGTCGGTTGTAGCCTGACGGAGATCGCCAGAGACTTCCGGCCTTCGCCCAGCCCGCCACCGGTGAACTCATCGAACACGCGCACCTCTTCAATCAGCGCCTTGTCGGCCCCGGCAGCGGCGGCAACAAGGGTGCTCGCCGCCACGCCCGAATCAACGACAAAGGCAAAGTCCCGCTCCACCGCTTGCAGGTCGCTGGCCTTTAACGCGCTTCTGCCGGTGCTCCGGTTCCGGGGCAGGGGGATGTTGTCAGGATGGACGGCAAAGGCCACCACCGGCCCCCTGACCCCCATCGCCGCAACCACCCCCGGATGCAGCACCCCGAACGCCCCCAGAACGGTCTTCGGCCCCAGCAACAGCCTTGCGGCCCGGCCCGGATGCCACCACGGGTTTACATCGCGGCTCGCCCCGAGCCTGCCGACAGGCGCGCCAAGGGCACCAAGAAGCGCCTCAATATCTGCCTTGGCGTCGAACATATCCATCGGGCGGCGACTGCCCAGATGATCGCGCGGCCCGGTATGGCCGACCAGCAGGCCGGTCGCCACAAGCGCCTGATCCTCGGGTTCCCCGCCATGCCAGACCGGGCCGATCTCGAACAGCGCCAGGTCCGCCACCCCCCGCGCCTGATTGCGCGCCGCCGCCTGCATGAGGCCGGGCAGCAACGACGGGCGCATATGGCTCATTTCGCCGGAGATCGGGTTTTCCAGAACCGGCGCATCCCTGCCGCCAAACATCTCTGCGCTTTTGCGGTCGATGAAAGAGTAGCTGACGCATTCGCTGTAGCCCAGGGCGGCGATGGTGCGGCGCGCCGTCCGCTCACGGCGCTGTGCGGGTGTCAGA
This sequence comes from alpha proteobacterium 3107, assembly GCA_001483205.1. Lineage (GTDB taxonomy): Bacteria > Pseudomonadota > Alphaproteobacteria > Rhodobacterales > Rhodobacteraceae > 3107. The sequence goes on along the minus strand of JPPB01000155.1, from coordinate 4,908 downwards.
ACCGCCCCGGTGACCCCAGCCGGGCGTGGCAGGGGAACCCCCTTCAGCCCGGCCAGCGATGCCACCCGCGCGACTTCCTCGACCAGATCGGCCTCTCCGGTCACATCGGGGCGCCAGCTCGGGACATGGGCGATGTCGCCCTCCAGCCGGAACCCCAGCGCCTTCAGCGTCGCCCGTTGGGTCTCTGCCGGGATGTCCATGCCGACAAGACGGCGCACCCGGTCCGGGGCCAGCCTGTAGGCGCGCCCGGTCTTAGGCACCTCGCCCGCGACGATCATCCGGCTGGCCTTACCGCCCGCGTGATCGGTGATCATCCGCACCGCATGTTCAAGCCCCTCCGGGGTGAAGGCCGGATCGACGCCACGCTCAAACCGATAGCGGGCATCCGAGACGACCCTGAGCGCCCGGCCCGTCAGGGCAATCTCGACCGGGTTCCAGTAGGCGCTTTCGACAAAAACATTCACCGTGCTGTCGTCGCAACCGGTCTTCAGCCCGCCGATGATCCCGGCGATGCTCTCCGGCCCGTTGTCATCCGAGATCACCATCTGGCCGGGGCGCAGCGCATATTCCTTCTCATCCAGGGCGACCAGCGTCTCGCCGCCCGCGGCCCGGTGGACCCGCAGGTTGCCGCTTATCTTGTCCAGATCAAAGACATGCAGCGGGCGGTTGCGGTCAAAGGTGAAGAAGTTGGTCACATCGACAAGCAGGCTGATCGGGCGCAGGCCGATTGCCCTTAGCGCATCCTGCAACCATCGGGGCGAGGGGCCGTTTTTCACCCCCCGGATGACGCGCCCGCAAAAGAGCGGACAGCCGTCCAGCGTATCGGCGTCGATGGTGACGGTGAAATCGGTTGTGAAACTGGCGGGGACAGGTTCGACATCCTGCGCCTTCAGCGTGCCGAGGCCACGGGCGGCGAGGTCGCGGGCAATGCCGCGCACCCCCAGCGCATCCGGGCGGTTGGGGGTCACGGCGATCTCGATCACCGGGTCAACTTTGGCCGGGTCATTTTCCGCCAGCCAGTCCGTGAACCGCTCGCCAACCCTGCCCGAGGGCAGTTCGATAATGCCGTCATGCTCATCGGACAGCCCCATTTCGCGCTCTGAGCACATCATGCCGTGGCTCTCGACACCGCGAATCTTCCCCACCCCGATGGTGGTGGCGATGCCGGGGATGTAATCGCCCGGTGTGGCGATGACGACGGTGATGCCCGCCCGCGCATTCGGCGCACCGCAAATGATCTGTTTCGGGCCGTCGGCGGTCTCGACCCGGCAGACGCGCAGCCGGTCAGCGTCAGGGTGGGGGGTGGCTTCGGTGACATGGCCGAGCCTGAATGCCTTCAGCGCCTCAAGCGGGTTGTCGATGCTTTCGACCTCCAGCCCGAGGTCGGTCAGCGCGGCGGCGATCTCTTCTGCGGTGGCGGTGGTTTCAAGGTGGCGTTTCAGCCAGGAGAGGGTGAATTTCATTGTCCGGGCTTTCGGTGGATTCCGGGCGGGTAGTATGGGGGTGGCGGCGGATTGTCCAGTATGGGGGTGTTATAAATGACCTCTGCATAAAGGCACATCGGTGGCCAACCTATCCGCCCGGCGCTTGCGCCGGGCAGCGCCCGCCCAGGCAGGCGGCTGCCCGGCTGAGCCATCATACAGAGGCCTCACACCTTCAGGTTCGGGATGATCTGCTTTTTGCGGCTGACAATGCCGGGCAGCACAACGCTGTCGCCCGCAACCACCGTGGCAAAGGATTTCTCGGCCACCGATTTCACCGTCTCATTCGGGATCAGCAGCGTCGCCTCCTCGTTCAGAATATCAACCACAAACAGCAGCACCTGATCAATCCCGTCCTCGCGGGCAACCGTTTTCATACTCTCCATCAGGCCGTCCTTGCGCGCCAGCAGCGCCCCCGGCGCGGTGGTTTCCAGAACGCCGATGCGGAACCTGACGCCATCGATCTCGTATTGCTTGGAATCCGTGCGCAGAAGGTCAATGTCGGACAGGGCCGAGACATCAGACTTGGCGGCAAACATTTCAGCGGCATAGGCGGGGATGTCGATGCCGAGATCGGCGGCGAGCCTTTCGGCCACCGCCCGGTCATGCTCGGTGGTGGTGGGCGAGCGAAATTCGAGCGTGTCGGACAGGATGCAGGACAGCGCCGCACCCCTGATCCCGTCGGGCATCCGCGCCGCGTCCCGGCCCATCAGGTCCACCATGATGGTGGCGGTGCAGGCCAGCGGGCGGATGGTGATGCGGATCGGGTTTCGGGTTTTCAGGCCGCCCTGCAACATGTGGTGGTCAATCACCTCGCGCAGGTCGGCCTCGTTGATCGAGGCAGGCAGTTCGGCGATATTGTTGGTGTCCACCACGACGCAGGGGGTGCCGGGGGCGATGTCATCAAGCTGTGCGGGCATTTCAAGCCCCCAGCGGTCGAGCATGAAGGCGGCCTCGGTGTTTGGCTGCCCGAGCAGCCTCGGTTCCGCTGTCTCGCCCCTGATTTCATTCAGATACCAGGCCCAGATGATGGGCGAACCGGTGGAGTCGGTGTCGGGGGCCTTGTGGCCGAATACCAGTGTGGTCATGGTGGTGGTCCGTGCTGTTGTTCGGGTCAGATGCGCGTTTCGCGGGGTCTTATAGGGGGTGGCGCAGGGGTTGTCACCCGTGCGGGTGGTTGGGCAGTGTTGCCAGGCGGGATCAGGAGCGGGGCTTGAAATCGAAATCCGGGCGGCAGGCTATAGGGCGAAAGCGGGAATAGCGGGCAGGCGGTCAAGGGCCTCGATGATCGGCGGCCTGCCGGTCAATGTCTCATATATTGCAAACGGCAGGGTGTAGATCACCAGTGCCGCCAGCACACGGGCGAGGGCGCGAAAACACGTCTTGTCGCGGATGAAGGCGCGGGCCGAGCATCCGCGGCCAAAGCCGATCCCCGGCCAGCCCGCCAGATGGCGCAGGCTGTGCTCTGGTCGGGTGACGATGGTCTCGTATCCGACGATCCGAATCCGGTTCGCACCATGACGGTGGCGCGCCCACAGTGCCGCATTGGTGGCCGCGCGCCACATCAGGCTTGCCAATACCGGATGATAGGATTGCCGCGCCCGCGTGTTATCGGCGCGAACCGCCGCCGTATCGTCCGCGCCATGCCCCGCTCCCGGATCGTCCCGGTTGCGCCAATCGCGGTATGAGGCGATGACGGCGCGGGGGTTGCGGACCATGCCGATGATCCGCGCCTGCGGAAAACCGGCCAGGATGTCGTCAATGCAAAACACATGGCGCGGAAATAGCTCGTGCAGGCGGCGCGTTCTGCCGCGCTCATCCCCGATAACGTCCTGTGCCGGACGCGCGGGCGCAGATCGTCAAAATAGTGGGTCTCTTCGCAGAGCGCGATGGCGGGGTGCCGGGTCAGGGCCGAGCGCAGCATCCCGGTGCCGGAGCGCGCCGCCCCGACGATGAAAAGCGGCCCCTGCCGGACCACGCCGATCTTGACCACAAAATCCTTGGTCTGACGCCTGCCTCGCTGCTCGAACCAGTAATAAACCAGCCGCCGCCTGCTCCCCTTGCGGATCACCGCGCGGTTGACCCCGAGGTCGATCACGTTACCGTCCAGAAACACCGGCACCCCGGTCATCCGCACAAACCAAACTCCGATCAGCGCGGACACCCATTGCAGGTTGGTGCTGTCGGGCCGGGCGGCCAAAGCACCCTTCAGAACCTGCGCGGTGGCCTCTGCCTTGCCCTGACCCGCCAACAGGCGGTAGAGCGCGATCCGGACTGTCATGGCAGACACCGCTTCGGCATCCGGTTGCCTCTCTGTCGGCAGTGGCGGAGCAAAGGGCCGGGCACGGGCGTCAGTATCCCGTGCAGCGCAGGACCGCGCCGATGGTGCGGACCAGAATCACCAAATCGGTCTTCAGCCACAGCGCACGGCAATATTCGGTGTCGAGCTGCGCCCGGCGCGGGAAGCTGGCTGCATTCCGGTCGGATATTTGCCACAGACCGGTGATGCCGGGCCGCAGCGTGTAATAGGCGCGGCCGGGATAGAGCGCCCTCTGGCTGACCATGATCGGGCGCGGCCTGATCAGCGACATCTCTCCGGAGAGGACGTTCCGGAGCTGCGGCAGTTCATCAAGCGAAGAACAGCGCATGAAACGCCTGATCAAGGCGATGCGCGGGTCATCTTTCAGCTTTTGGGTTCTGTCCCATTCGCGCCGACGCCCTGCCCGAAAATCTGGATTTCCGGCTGAGCCGGCGGACGCTGTTGCAGGAACAGCTTTCCCGGCAGGATCGGGAGCTTGCAGGGCCGGCAGAGCAGCGCGCGCGGCTGATGCGGAATCGGCTTCTCGCCAGAGCGCGAAGACCCCGGAAACCCTGACTTCCGCATCGCAACGATCCCCAAGGTGGTGGGCAGTGACGGGACCGGGGCGGCCGCCCGGCTGTGCTTGGTGGCCCGGCGCAAGCATCGGTGGGGATATATCACCCGGCTCTTTCCCCGGCTTGGAAAATGCTGTAGACAAGAGTAGCCATGACCACTCATTTTGATACCCTAAGCGCGGTGGATGCGCTGGAAGACGCAGGCATTGCGCTCGACCCGTCCGCCGGTTGAGGCGATTGTCAGGCCGCGGTCAGCGACCGAGGCCGAGGTGGAGTTGCCGGCCCCGGAGCAGGGGGTCAGCCCCGGTCAGGCGTGCGTGTTTTATGATAGCGACGGGTCGCGGGTGTTTGGCGGCGGCTGGATATGGGCGGGGTGAGACCCGGCACCGGGGGCAGGAAACCGGGGCCGCGCGGATGCGCTATTGAAGACCTCTGTATAAGGCTGTATCGCCCCCCAAACCGTCCGCCCGGCGTTTGCTGCCCAAGCAGCGCCTTGGGGCTCCGCCCGTTCGGCCCTGAAACGGTCCACCGGACCGTTTCCGGGACGGGCCTC
>JPPB01000154.1 GCA_001483205.1 alpha proteobacterium 3107 | reverse complement strand
CCGCCTGCCTGGGCGGGCGCTTTTCACGACAGTCCAAATTGGCGATATTTTTGCCATAAAGTCCATACGCTCCAACAGGCTGAAACGCTCATAGCGCCTGCCGGGGGGCAGGCAGGCGCTGCCCGGTCTTGCGACCGGGCGGGGTATTTGGGGGGCGGCGCGCCAATATGCAGAGGTCTTTTCAGAGCCGAACGGGTGAAGCCCCAAGATGGCGCGCGCCTCAACTCATAGCTCCGCGCCCCGCTGTGCCGCCAGCAGTTCCCGCACATCCCCCGGCGTTCCCACTGCGCGGGTTGTGACGGACTTGTCGATCCGGCGGATCATGCCGGACAGCGCCTTGCCCGCGCCGATCTCGCAAAACGTCGTCACCCCCGCGCCCGCCATCCACGCAACCGATTCCCGCCAGCGCACCACGCCCGTGACCTGCTCGACCAGAAGCGCCCGGATCGTCGCCGGATCACTGACCGGACGCGCGCGCACATTGGCCACCAGTGGCACGGCGGGCGGGTTGATCTCCACGCCCTCCAGCGCCTCGGCCATTGCCCGTGCCGCCGGTTCCATCAGCGCGCAATGGAACGGGGCGCTGACCGGCAAAAGCACTGCACGCCGCGCGCCCTGCTCCCGTGCGATCCCGACCGCGCGCTCCACCGCTTCCCTGTGCCCCGATACGACCACCTGTCCGGGGTCGTTGTCATTCGCGGCCTGACAAACCTGATGGCCTGCTGCCTCGGCGGCGACCCCGGCGGCGGTTGCAAAATCCAGCCCCAAAAGCGCCGCCATCGCCCCCGCGCCCACGGGCACAGCCGCCTGCATCGCCCGGCCCCGCGTCCGCAACAGCCGCGCCGCATCCGCCACACCCAGCGCCCCCGCCGCAGCCAGTGCTGAATATTCCCCCAGGGAATGCCCGGCGACGAAGGACACGGCCTCAATACCGCCCCCCTCTGCCTCCAGCGCCCGCATCGCCGCCAGAGAGGTCGCCATCAGCGCAGGCTGGGCGTTCTCGGTCAGGGTCAGGTCTTCGGCCTCGCCCTCCCAGATCAGGGCCGACAGGTGCTCGCCCAACGCCTCGTCCACCTGCTCAAAGACAGCCCGTGCAGCGGGATACGCTTCGGCCAGCGCCCGGCCCATGCCGATCGTCTGCGCCCCTTGTCCCGGAAATACGAATGCGCAGGTCATGCCACACCCCTTATTGTTCGATATGCGGTGCAGATACCGCGCCCGGCCCGGCGACGCAATCACGTGGGGGCCGCGTCCGGCTTGCACTTTGCGCCGCTTGTCCGCACAATCCACACGGGACGGCAAGGAGGAAACGCCATGGCCCTTCTGAACACCAAAACCCGATACGGCGCGATCACCAAGGGTTTTCACTGGCTGACGGCCCTGCTGATCCTGACCCTGATCCCCCTGGGCATTATCGCCGATGAACTCCCCTACGCCACCAGCGAACAACTGCACCGCAAGGCGTTTCTGTTTTCCATCCACAAAACCCTTGGCGTCACCGTGTTTTTTGTGGCGCTGGCCCGCATCCTCTGGGCGCTATTGCAACCGAAACCGGGGCTTCTGAACGCGGACAACAGGGCAGAGGCGTTTCTGGCCCGCACCGTTCACTGGCTGCTTTACAGCTCTCTGCTGCTTGTGCCGATCACCGGCTGGATACACCACGCAGCGACCGAGGGCTTTGCCCCGATCTGGTGGCCCTTCGGCCAGAACCTGCCCTTTGTGCCCACCAATGACGCCCGGGTCGCGCATCTGTTCGGCTCTCTGCATTTCGCATTCGAGCGGGTTCTCGCCTTCTCGGTGCTGCTGCACATCCTTGGCGCGCTCAAGCATCATTTCATTGACCGCGATGCGACCCTGCGCCGGATGTTGCCCGGCCAGCCCGATGTGCCGGACCTGCCCGTGCAGCACCCTTCCCGTGCGCCGGTCTTTGCGGCGCTGGCGGCCTATGGGGTGGCGCTGATTGCCGGGGCCTTCCTGTGGTATCTGCCGGGGCTGGAGGAAACCCGGCGGCCAGCCGCTGATACAGGTGTGGCGGAAGAGGACAGCGGCGCGGCGGGCAACTGGCGCGAGGTCGGGGACGGGGATAAGGACGGCGCGATCACCATCACCGTCAGGCAACTGGGCAATGAGGTCTCGGGCGCATTTCAGACCTGGCGCTCGGTGATTGATTTCGACGATACCGTGACAGAGGGCGTCGCCGGTTCCGTCAGCATGGACATCGACATCAGCAGCCTGTCGCTCGGCGCATTGACCGCTGAGGCACTCGGGGACGATTTTCTGAGCGCCAAGGCCCACCCCGTTGCCACCTTTCGCGCTGATCTGGTGGCGGGCGGCGGTGAATATCTCGCCGAGGGTGCGCTGACGCTCAACGGCGTGACCCGACCCCTCAGCATCCCGTTTGTTCTGGCGATGAACGGGCCGGATGAGGCGCGCGCGACCGCCCGCTTTGTTCTTGACCGGCTCGATTACGGGATCGGACAGCACATGCCCGATGGCGAGGCGCTCGGCCTTGAGGTCGAGGTCAGGATCAGCCTGAGCGCCCGGCGCGCGCCCGGATGACCGGGTGACCCCGCCTTATAGCATGGCGACATAAAATTGATCACAGACTCCACCCCTGATCCTCTCAGGGCGCAAGTGGCAGGCACCTTGCCGGGACAGATGCGCGAACAACCGGGAAGGCCGCGTCCGGCCCGCACGGGGGGGCGGGTCGGCGTGGCCCGGTCTTGCGACCGGGCGGGATCAGGGCCGGAACTTGGACTCAAAATCCGGGCGTCAGACTATATGCCGCCGGTTATTCCGCCAGCCCGGCCTCAATCGAGATCACAACCTCAACCTCGTCGCTGACATGGGGGACATAGAGGCCGAGGCCGTAATCACTGCGCAGCAGCGTTGCGGTGGCGTCAAACCCCAGCATCTTGTCGGTCGCCTTGTTGAGCCGCGTCTCAAGCACCACGGATTTCGTGACCCCGTTGATTGTCAGGTCGCCGGTGATATGCGCGGTGTCTTCGCCGGTGACTTCGATGCCGGTCGAGGTGAAGGTGACGGCCTCATCCCCGGCGGCGTCAAAGAAATCCGCCCCCATGAAATGATCAAACCGCTTTTCCCACCCGGTCAGCATACTCCTGACCGGCATTGAGACCGAAACAGAGGAATTTTCAGGGGCGTCCGCGTCGAATGATACCTGGCCGCCAAAGCCGGAAAACATGCCGTATGTCGTCGAAAATCCGCCGTGGTTGTAGGAAAAGACGATCTGGCTGTGGCCGGGGTCGAGGTCATAGGTTTGCGGGGCGGCAAGGGTGGCGGTTGCGGTGGCAGAGGCCAG
>JPPB01000153.1 GCA_001483205.1 alpha proteobacterium 3107 | reverse complement strand
GCGGTTCGAGTTGAATGGCGGATCAAGATAGATCAGGTCCACGCATTCATCATTCATCCCCCGCAGGATATGCAGGTTGTCACCGGTCCAGATCGTCCCGTCGGCGAAGTTCGGCGCGCTCATTCAAATATCTCCGTCAGGCGGCGTTCATAGCGGGTCTTGATGTCGTCGCGCACCCCGTCCGGGTCATCGCTATGCAGGCAATGGACCAGCAGGCAATGGCCCTCTGACGACAGGTCGGCGGAAACGGTGCCCGGCGTCAGCGTGATGGTGCTGGCCAGAACGGTGATTGCCTCGGGGCGTTTCAACTCCAGCGGCACGGCAATCCAGTGGGACCGAATCTGCTCATTCGGCCTGAACAGCACGATCATCGCCACCCGGACATTGGCGACGATAATGTCCCAGATCACCACCGCGATATATTCGGCGATCATGCGCGGGTTGCGCAGGCGCGGGCGGCCCGGCCAGTATGGGGCGGTGACAAAGGGGATCACCAACCCCAGAAACAGGCCGAAGACCAGCGAATTGAGGCTGAAGGCGTTGACCAGCATCAGCCAGACCACGGTCAGAAGGATGGTCAGGATCGGATGCGGGATCAGCTTGCGGCGCATCTGTTTCATTCCGCCACCCCCGGCGTGTGAAGAACGGCGCTGATATAGCCCTGCGGCGCATAAAGCTGTGCAGAGGTGTCGGCCAGATACCCGGTGACCGGCCCGGCAAAGACCGAGAGCAGGATGAGCGGTGCGATCAGCGCGCAGCCGGTAACAAGCGCCAGCGCGCCCGGTGTTCGGGGCGGGCCTTCGTCCGGGGCCGGATTCGGGTCCGGGGGATGCGTTTTCCAGAACACCGTTGACCCCGCTCGGGCGAAACCAATGATTGCGACCAGAGACGAAATCAGCACCGCCGCCCAGATCGGCCCCATGGCGAGGGCGGCGCGGGCCGCATCCAGCACCAACAGCTTGCCCGCAAAGCCCGACAACGGCGGCATCCCGGTCATGGCGATTGCCGCGGCAAAGAACAGCGCCGCCAACAGCCCGTTCCGGGCCGGGGGTGCCGGGGCCGGGGTGATCAGGTCATCGGCGTCTCTGCGCCCGGCACGGACCAGATCGGCAATCACGAACAGCGCTGCGGTGGCAAAGGTCGAGTGCAGCGTATAGTAGAGCGCCGCCGTCATCGCCTGCTCGGTGAACAGCGAAATCGCGGTCAGCAGCGTCCCCATCGACGCGATGGCGGCAAAGGCCACCAGCCGGGTCAGGCGGTGCGCGCCGAGGATGCCGATTGTCCCGAATATCAGCGTCAGCAGCGCCGCGGGCAAAAGCCACACCCCGAAACTGTCCGCAGTCGCGGGCAGGGACGGCGGAAAGACAAGCGTATAGACGCGGATGATCGAATAGGCCCCGACCTTGGTCATAATGGCGAACAGCGAGGCAACCGGCGCGGGGGCGTTGGCATAGCTCTCCGGCAGCCAGAAATGCAGCGGCAACAGCGCGGCCTTGACGCAAAACACCAGCAACAGCATGACGGCGGCAACCCGGATCAGCGCACTGTGATCAGGGCCGAGTTCCGCCACCCTGACCGCAAGATCGGCCATGTTCAGGGTGCCGGTCACCGCATAGAGGGTGCCGAGCGCGAACAGGAACAGGGTCGATCCCAGCAGGTTGTAGATCACATACTGGGTGCCTGCCCGCAATCGCCTGGCCCCGCCGCCATGGATCATCAGGCCGTAAGAGGCAATCAGCAGCACCTCGAAAAACACAAACAGATTGAACGCATCCCCGGTCAGGAACGCGCCCAGAATCCCCATCAACTGAAACTGATAAAGGGCGTGGAAATGTTTGCCGCGCGCGTCCCAACCCGAGCCGATGGCGTAAAGCTGTGTCATCAGGGCCAGCAGGGTCGTCAGCACCAGCATGATTGCCGCCAGCCGGTCCAGCACCAGAACGATGCCGAACGGGGCGGGCCAGTTGCCGAGCTCATAGACCTCGACCGCCCCGCCCCCTGCCCGGACCATCAGGCCGAGCGAGATCAGAAACAGCGCCGCGGTTCCGGTGGTGGAAAAGACCCGCTGCAAGAACAGGTGATGGCGAAACATCAGCACCGTCAGCGCCGCGAGCGTCGCCGGCAGGACGACCGGAACGATCAGCCAGTGGTTCATCGCCGGTCCTCCGGTTGGTCTTCGCCCGCCTCTGCCTCTGCCCCCGGCGCGGGCGTCAGGTCAATCCGGTCGGTGTCAGAGGCCAGACAGGCGCTGATCGAGACCATCACGATCACCGCCGTCATGCCGAAAGAGATCACAATCGCCGTCAGCACCAGCGCCTGCGGCAGGGGGTCGGTATAGCCTGCCGGGTCAATGTTTGAATGGGATTTCAGCACCGGCGGTAGGTTGATCGCCAACCGCCCGGTGGCAAACAGGAACAGGTTCACCGCATAAGACAACAGCGACAGGCCAAGGATCACCGGAAATGTCCGCAGCCGCAGAACCATATAAACCCCGGCGGCGGTCAGCAGGCCGATTGCGCTGGCAACGAGCAGTTCCATGGCTCAGGTCTCCTTCGCCGGGGTGGTTTCGCGCGCCGGGTCGATGTCCATCGGATAGGGGCTGACCTCATTGTCCTGCCGCCGCGCCATCCGGGAAATGCTCTCCAGTGCCAGCATCACCGCGCCGACCACCACCAGAAACACCCCCGCGTCAAAGCCCATTGCGGTGGCCAGTTCAAACTCTTTGAGCGGCGGAATGCGGAAATATCCGAAATTGCTGGTCAGGAAGGGGCGATCGGCCAACCAGGATCCGACCCCCGTTGCCGTCGCCAGCAGCACCCCGGCAGCGATGATCCCGTGATAGGGATAGCGCTGCCGCTCTGACGCCCATGCAAAGCCCGAGGCCATATATTGCATGACCAGGGCGATGGACGCGACCAGACCGGCGATGAACCCGCCGCCCGGCTGGTTATGGCCGCGCAGAAAGATATAAGCGGCAACCATAAGCGCAATCGGCATCAGCACCCGGGTGCCGATGACCATCATCATCGGATGCGCATCCCCTGCCAGCGCGTGGCCGGGCTGACGGTGCAGAAGCCGCCTGCGCACCGGGCTGTCGAGCAAGGCCTCGGTCACCGCATAGATGACGATGGCGGCAATCCCCAGAACGGTGATCTCTCCGAACGTGTCATAGCCCCTGAAATCCACCAGAATGACATTGACCACATTGTCACCGCCACCGCCTTTGTAGGACCGGGTGAGGTGAAAGTCGGAAATGGTGCCGAAAACGAAATCCCGCGTCATCAGCAGATAGATCAGCCCGCCCGCGCCAAGCCCGGCGGCAGCGGCAATCGTCATGTCGCGCATCCGGCGGAGCGGCGGGGTTTCGGGCGGCGTGATCTCCGGCAGGAAGTTGAGCGCGAGCAATAGCAGGATGATCGTGACGACCTCGACCGAAAGCTGGGTCAGGGCAAGATCAGGGGCGGACAAATAGTTGAAAGAGATCGACACAATCAGCCCGATCACCCCCATCAGCACCAGCGCGCGCAGGCGGTTGCGATGATAGCGGATCAGCCCGAGCGTGGCGATGACCAGCACCGCCCAGCCGATCCAGGCAACGGGGCTGATCTGTGAGAGCGCGCGGGTCTCTGCCCCGAGCGCGCCGCCCCCATAGGCGTGCCAGCCAACGGCCACCACCGTGACCATAAAGATCGCCGCATAGCGGGTGATCGCGCCGTTATGCAGCCCGTCAGTCACCCGATTGCCCAGCCCGGCCAGTCCCGCAATGGCCGCATCGAACATGGTCTTGGCCTCGGGGCGGGGGGTGCTGTCCCACAGCCGGGCAAGCGGGCGCTGCACCGACAGCAACAGCGCACCACCCGCAACCGCAACCACCGACAGGAACAGCGCCGGGGTCAGCCCGTGCCATATCTTCAGGTGAACATGCGGGTCTTGCCCGATGACCGCGGTTGCGGTGGTATTGACCAGCGCCTCGGCCACCGCCGGATAAATGCCGATCACGATCACCGGAACAACCAAAAGCGCAGGGGCCGCCCACATGCCAAAACCGGGATCATGGGGGCGGGTGGGATAGTCGTCCCGCTCCGGCCCCAGAAACACATGCACCAAATAGCGCAGGGAATAGGCAACCGACAGCAGCGCCCCCGCCGTTGCCAGCGCCGGAACCAGCCACGGGTTGCCCAGCCAGGCGGTATGAGCAGCCTCTTCCAGCATCATCTCTTTGGACAGAAAGCCGTTCAGAAACGGCAGACCCGCCATCGACAGGGCGGTGATGGTGGCGATGGCGAATGTCACCGGCATCAGGCGGCGCAATCCGCCAAGCCTCTGCGCGTCACGGGTATGGGTTTCGTGGTCAATGATCCCGGCGGTCATAAACAGCGCCGCCTTAAAGCTCGCATGATTGATGATGTGAAAGACCGCCGCAACCGCTGCCCCCTTGGTGCCAAAGCCCAACAGCATGGTGATCAGACCCAGATGACTGACGGTGGAAAACGCCAGCAGCGCCTTCAGGTCATCCTTGAACAGGGCAATCAGCGCCCCCAGCACCATCGTCACCAGACCGGTGGTTGCGACGATATAGAACCACTCCGGGGTGCCGGACAGAACCGGCCACAGCCGCGCCATCAGAAACAGCCCGGCCTTGACCATGGTCGCCGAATGCAGATAGGCCGAAACCGGGGTTGGGGCCGCCATTGCGTGGGGCAACCAGAAATGGAACGGAAACTGCGCCGATTTGGTGAAGCAGCCCGCGAGAATCAGCACCAGAGCAAGCGGATAGAGAGAACTGGCCTGAATGGTCTCTTTACGGGTCAGGATGACGCTCAGGTCATAGCTGTCGGCCAGATTGCCAAGGATCAGCATTCCGGCAATCATCGCCAGCCCGCCCGTGCCGGTGACGGTCAGGGCCATGCGCGCGCCCTGACGGCTCTCGGGCAGGTGGCTCCAATACCCGATCAGCAGGAACGACGACAGCGAGGTCAGCTCCCAGAACACAAGCAACAGCAATATGTTGTCCGACAGGACGATGCCGACCATCGCCCCCTGGAACAGCAGCAGAAAGGTATAGAACCGCCCCATCGGGTCTTCGCGGGACAGGTAGAACCGGGCGTAGAGGATAATGAGCAGGCCGATGCCGAGAATGAGGCCCGCGAACAGAAGGCCCAGACCGTCGAGGTGGAAATTCGCATTCAGCCCGAGCGCGGGCAGCCAGTCGAGCCGCGCCGTCAGGCTCTGTCCGCGCATCACTGCCGGGGCGTTGACGATAAGGCCCAGAAGGGCGGTTGCGGTCACCGCCCCGGTCGTGGCGGCGCAGACATTGCGCCCGGCCCGGATCAGCAATCCGGGCAACAGCGCCCCCGCAAAGGGCAGAAGAACGATCAGAAACAGAGACACGCGCGCTCCCCATTGTCTGTTTCAGGGGGCAGCGGATTTGCCCCCTGTCTTTGGTCAGGGCAACAGGGAATGCCTTTTCCTTCCCCTGCCCCTCTGACGCCGACGATTACAGCTTTTGTGCCCGATGTCGAGAGACGGTTAAATCATAAATCGCCGGAAAAGACCTCTGAATAATGGCGTAGCCGGGCAGCCGCCTGCCGGGGCGGGCGCTTTTCGCAATACTCCACACTGGCGATGGTATTTCCATAAAGTCCATACGCCCCAACAGGTTGAGGCGTTCAAAGCGCCTGCCGGGGGGCAGGCAGGCGCTGCTCAGGCAGCAAGCGCCGGGCGGGTGCGGAAACGGAGCGCCGGGGAAACAGGACATGCGCCCCCGGCCCCCCGCTCACCGTCAGGCGCGCGACAACAGGCTATCGGGGCGCGCCTTGGCCAGCGCAGCGGTGATCAAACCGGCAAGGACCGCCTTGATCAGGTCGCCGGGCATGAACGGGGCCATCGCGGTGATCAGCGCCTCTGACAGCCCGGCGGGTTTTGCCCACATGTAATAGGGCACCGCCACCAGATAGAGCGCGCCGATGCCGCCCGCCACCGCAGCGACACCCGCAATCAGCGCCAGATTGCCGCGCCGCCAGCGCTCCACCACCAGCCCGGTGACAAACGCGGCGACGGGGAAGCCGAACAGAAACCCCGCCCACGGGGTCGCAAACACACCAAGGCCACCGCGCCCGCCCGCCAGCAACGGCAGCCCGATGGCGACGAGCAACAGGAACAGCAGCACGGCCAGCGCACCGCGCCGCGCCCCCAGAACCGTTCCGCACAGCATGATCCCCATGCTCTGGGCGGTGATCGGAATGCCGCTCGCCAGAGTGATCCTGGGGATAAGGCCCAGGGCCGCGATCAGTGCGGCAAACAGGGCGATGAAGACAACGTTGCGTTCCATGTGCTGTCGGTCCTTTGGGTTTGCGGCGCGGCGGCCAGCATTCGGTAAAATCCGCGTGACCCTAGGGCAGGAAAGCCGCGATGTTCAAGCCCGGTCAAGACGGCCCGGATGCGTCAATTTGCCCGGGCCGGGACACGCGCACCCCAAAGAAAACGCAGCAGATCAACCGGCGGACTTGCCGCCCTTCACCCCTGCCCACAGGCGCTTGTTGCTCAGATACAACAGCACCGACAGCACCGCCAGAAAGATCACCCCCAGAAAACCGGCTTGCTTGCGGGCCATCATTTTCGGCTCTGCCGTCCACATCAGAAAGGCGGCGATGTCCTCGGCCTCATGGTGCAGGTCATTGGCATGGCCGTCGGCATATTCCACATCCTCGCCCAAGAGCGGCGGGGCCATCGACAGCCACCCCCCCGGAAACGCGGTGTTCTCATAGAGCGTGACCCCGGCCTCTTCCTTGGTCTCGCCGGTATATCCGGTCATCAGCGAGGCAATATATTCCGGCCCGCCCATGCCCCTGAAGACCTGATTGATCCCCAACCCGAACGGCCCGTGAAACCCGGCCCGCGCCTTTGCCATCAGCGACAGGTCGGGCGCGCCGACCGAAGTCACCGCAGGAAAGCGGTCGGCGGGGGTGGCGGTGCGGAAATCTTCCAGCTCGGGGTCATAGACCTCGAACCCGGCGGCATAGGCCCGCGCCTGATCGGGCATATATCCCGGCCCGCCATCATCCGCCAGATTGCGGAAATAGAGGTATTGCAGCCCGTGGCAGGAGGAACAGACCTCGGTGAATATTTGCAGGCCGCGTTGCAGTTGCGCCTGATCAAAGACACCGAACGGCCCCTCGAACGAAAACGCGAAATCATCAACATGGGCCTCGTCACCGCCCGCCGCCAGCGCCGCCCCCCCGGACAGGCCAAGGGCGGCAACCGCGCTTATTGCAAGTTTCCTGATCATGGTCACGGCTCCTCTCTTACTCGGCCGGTGTGCTGTCCGCGCCATGACGGGCGTTATGATGGGCGTTGAAATCGTCTTCGATGGTGGCGGGCACGTCGTCGGGTGTTTCGACCACGCCAAGGATCGGCAGGATGATCAGGAAGTAGCTGAACCAGTATGCCGCGGCGATCAGCGCAATCCAGTCATAGGGGAACTCTGCCGGGCGCGCCCCGACCCACATCAGAACCATAAAGTCGATGACCAACAGCGCGAACCACCACCGGAACATCGGGCGATAGCGCCCGGAGCGGACAGAGGACGTATCCAGCCACGGGGCCAGCGCCATCACCGCAATCGCCCCGAACATCGCCAGCACACCAAAGAACTTTGCATCAATGATGCCGCCGGTGATGAAACTGACAACCTGAACCGCCCACACATCAGAGGTAAAGGCGCGCAGGATCGCATAGAAGGGCAGGAAATACCATTCCGGGACGATATGCGCCGGGGTCACCAGCGGGTTGCCCTCGATATAGTTGTCGGGGTGGCCCAGATAGTTGGGCATGAAACCGACAATCGCCATGAAGACGGTCAGGATGACCGCCAGCGCGAACACATCCTTGATGACGAAATAGGGCCAGAACGGAACCGTGTCCCGCTCGGCCTCGGCCTTTGAGCCACGCCGCACCTCGACGCCCGTCGGGTTGTTGTTGCCGGTCGAGTGGAAGGCCCAGACATGGACAATGACCAGCCCGGCAATCACGAAGGGCAGCAGATAATGCAGCGAGAAGAAGCGGTTGAGCGCCGGTTGGCCGACGGCGGACGCACCCAGAAGCCATTCCTGAATCATCGGGCCCACACCGGGGATCGCCCCGAACAGGCCGGTGATCACGGCGGTGCCGTGCAGCGACATCTGCCCCCAGGGAAGCACATAGCCCATGAACGCCGCCCCCATCATCAGCAGATAGATCAGCATTCCGATGATCCAGGTGACTTCCCGCGGAGCCTTGTAAGAGCCGTAATACAGCCCGCGAAAGATATGGGCATAGACGGCAAGGAAGAACAACGATGCCCCGTTCATGTGGAAATAGCGGATCATGTGGCCACCGTTCACATCGCGCATGATGTGTTCAATCGAGGCAAAGGCCAGGTCCACATGCGGCGTATAGTGCATGACCAGAACAATGCCGGTGACAATCTGAAGCGCGAGGCAGAACACAAGGACAATCCCCCAGATCCACATCCAGTTGAGATTCTTCGGCGTGGGGATCATCAATGTGTCATAAAGCAGGCCCAGAACGGGCAGGCGCTCGTGCAGCCACCTTTCCGGTCGTGTTCCCGGTTCATAGTGATCGTGCGGAATACCGGACATCTGCGCCTCCCTCACCCCAGTTGGATCAGCGTATCATCGATGAATGCGGCAACCGGCACCGGCAGGTTTTCCGGTGCAGGGCCTTTGCGGATACGGCCTGACGTGTCATAGTGCGACCCGTGGCACGGGCAAAACCAGCCATGAAACTCCCCGGCACCGTTGCCCAGCGGCACACAGCCCAGATGCGTGCAGACCCCCATCATCACCAGCCACCGGCCTGCCTCGTCAAGCGCACGGTTCTCGTCGGTTGCCTCCAGCCCCGGCCGGTTGGCGTTGCGGTTGAGCGGGTCGATCAGGCCGTCCGGCGCGACGGCACGGGCCTCGGTGATCTCGGCCTCGGTGCGGTGGCGGATGAAGACCGGCTTGCCCTGCCATTTGACGGTAAGCTGGGTGCCTTCGGCGACGCCCGAAACATCAACCCGGATGGACGCCAGCGCCTGAACGTCGGCACTCGGGTTCATCTGATTGACCAGCGGCCAGACCGCCGCCCCGGTGACAACAGCGCCTGCGCCCGCGGTGGCGTAATAGATGAAATCCCTTCGGGTGCCTTCGTAATCTTCTGCGTGGGACACGGAACAGTTACTCCCTTTCCTGGCGCGGGGCCGCATACGAAGGCCGTCTGCCGCGATTGCAAACGGGCCTTCCCGTGCGGGTTATTAGCCGTCCGGCAAAGCCGCGTCCAGCGGACAATAGCGCGCAGCCCGAAAAATGCCCTTCGGTGCGCGTTTCCTGCTTCGCTCTGAATATGTCATCCGGTCTTGCGCAATGCAAACCTGCATATTGGCTTAGCCGGGCAGCCGCCTGCCTGGGCGGGTGCTTTTCGCGATATTCCAAATTGGCGATGGTCTTCCCATAAAGTCCATACGCTCCAGGGGGCTTAGACGTTAAAAGCGCCTGCCGGGGGGGGAGGCCCGTCTCGGAAACGGTCCGGGGGACCGTTTCAGGGCCGAACGGGCGGATCCCCAAGGCGCGGCCCGGCGTGCCGCCGGGCGGGGTATTTGGGGAGCGATACAGCCTTATGCAGAGGTCTTGCGCAATCTGAGCCTGCCCAGTGCAGCAAAGTCGATCTCCACCCCCGGCCCCGAATCGCCGAGGCGGATCACGCGCCGCCGACGCGCAGTCCCGTTGAGTTGTCCGGGTTCCCGGCGCAGGGTCAGCCCCTCCGCCGTCTCGTCAAGGGCGTCCTCAGCGCGCTGGTCGCGCCGTCCGGGGCGGATCGCCCGCGCAATCGCGTATCCGGCCATTGCCATCGCGCCGTAGCGGAGCACGAAGCCAGCCACCGGGATCAGGGGCAGAGCCATGGGCGGTCTCCTCTCGTCGTGGGTCACAGCCGGGACTATAGGCGGGATGTGCGGCGAAGTCCATGCTGGTCGCCCCGGACTTGCGGATTGCACTCTACAGTGGCTTGTGCCGTCGGGCCGGGGGTGGTATTTTGTCCGGGTTCTCGGGGCGGGGTGAAATTCCCCACCGGCGGTATGCGGGGCGCGGCCTGTGCCTGCCCCACAAGCCCGCGAGCGCCTCACCCGGTGGTGAGGGTCAGCAGATCCGGTGAGAGGCCGGAGCCGACGGTGACAGTCCGGATGGAAGAGAATGCGGCAAATGCACCCCCGGTAAGGGGGGTCGGGTCGTATCTGCCTCGGGTGACGTGCTGATCAACCGGAGCAGACCACGATGACACATCCCCGCTATGCCTTCGTCAAGGCCAACTGGCACGCCGGTATCGTCAACCAGGCGCTTGCCGGATTTCAACAACACATTCCGGCAGAGCAGGTTGATGTCTTTGATGCTCCCGGTGCTTTTGAGTTGCCGCTTCTGGCGCGCGATCTGGCGGCATCGGGCGATTACGCGGCGGTCGTGGCGGCGGCATTCATCGTTGATGGCGGCATTTACCGGCACGATTTCGTCGCCCGAGCCGTCGTCGATGGCCTGATGCGCGCAGCGATGGATAGCGGCGTTCCGGTTCTGTCGGTGGCGCTGACCCCGCATCACTATCAGGACACCGACCATCACAACCGGATTTACCGGACGCATTTCGTGCAGAAAGGCCGGGAAGCGGCGGACGCGGCGCTGATGATCGGCAAGACGCGCGCGGCGTGGTCCGGGCTTTCGGCGGGAGTATAGCCTGACGAAGGTCTCTGCATATTGGCGCATCGGTGGCCAAGCCGTCCCGCCCTCATGTCATCCGGGCAGGGTGATGACCATACCGTCATAGGCAGGCGAAATATGCCGGGGCGATTCCGCATCAACCTCGGCATAATCCATATCGATGTGCATATTGGTCAGAATCCCCCGTTTCGGCGCTGCCCGCGCCAGCCACTCCAGCGACTGCTCGAAATGGGTATGGGTCGGATGCGGCGTGCGGCGCAGCGCGTCCAGCACCCAGACATCAAGCCCCTCAAGCCCTGCCCATGTCTGTTCCCGAATATCCGACACATCCGGCATATAGACAAGGCCCCCGATGCGAAAGCCGAGCGCGTCAATCCCCCCATGGCCAACCCTGATCGGGGTCAGACCAACCACTCCCCCCGGACCATCGACACAGACATCGCCCTCAATCGCCCGCATCTCCAGTATCGGCGGATAGGGGGAGCCAGCGGGCTGGGTGAACACATACCCGAACCGGGCCAGCAGATCGCGCCGGGTGGGGGCATCCGCCCAGACCCTCAGCCGCTCTTTCATGTTAAAGACGATCATGCGCAGATCGTCGATTCCATGCACATGGTCGGCATGGGCATGGGTGTAGACAACCCCGTCAAGCCGCCCGACACCGGCAGATAAAAGCTGATTGCGCAGATCGGGTGAGGTGTCGATCAGAACCATCGTCACCCCCTGCCCGGTGATGCGCTCGACCAGCATCGAACAGCGCTGACGCCGGTTTTTCGGGTTGTTCGGGTCACACGCCCCCCACAGACCCCCAAGGCGCGGCACCCCGCCGCTTGATCCGCAGCCGAGGATGGTAAAGCGCAGCTCTGCCATCACGAAGCCCCTTCATAACCGGCATAACCGGCGGCCTTGCGGAACAACCGGTCGAAATTGGCCTGGGTCTGCGCCGCAAACGCCTCATAAGACAGGCCGAACAGCTCTGCCCCCACCCGCGCGGTATGGGCGGCATAGGCGGGTTCGTTGCGCCTGCCGCGATGGGGCGGCGGGGCCAGATAGGGCGCGTCGGTCTCGACCAGAACCCGGTCCGCCGGGGCAGAGGCAAAGATTGCGCGCAATTCCCCGCTGCGGGGAAAGGCGGCGATGCCCGACATCGACAGGTAAAAGCCCAGATCAAGCGCCGCCGCCGCCAGCCCGCCCCCCGACGAAAAGCAGTGCATGACGCAGGTATAGGGCCTTGCGCGGTGTTCCTCGCCAAGGATGCGCGCCATGTCCGCGTCCGCATCGCGGGCGTGAATGATCAGCGGCAGCCCGGTTTCCTGCGCGGCAGTGATATGGATGCGCAGGCTTTCGGCCTGTGCCCGCGCGCTGTCGGCGGTATAGTGATAGTCCAGCCCGGTCTCCCCCACCCCCACACATTTGGGGTGGCGCGAGATGGCGATCAGGTCTTCGACCGTTGCCATCGGTTCCTCTGCGGCGTTCATCGGGTGGGTGCCGGCGGCATAAAAGACGGGCGGGTGCGCCTCGGCAAGGGCGCGGATGGCAGGTTCCAGGCTGAGCTTCGTGCAGATGGTGACCATGCGGGTGACCCCTGCCGCGCCCGCGCGGGCAATGACGCCGGGCAGGTCATCCGCGAAGTCGGGAAAGTCCAGGTGGCAGTGGCTGTCGGTGATTTCCGCCTGTCCGGTCATGGTCCGCCCTGTCAGGCGGCCAGTTGCGCCGCCGTCCGATCAATCCTGAACCCTATATCAAGGATCAGCGCGGCAGGGTCAATATTGACCGCAACTCCGTGACGGGCGCGTGATGAAAGCTCTTGTTGCAGATCAGCCCAGGCGCGGCCTGCGGCGGGCGTCGGGGACAGGCGCGACAGCAGGGCCGCCTCGCCCGGAACCGCCTCATCCGGCGGGCCTCCGCGCGCGCCGCAACGGGCCAGACGCACCAGCAGCGCATCCAGCATATCGAGCGCCACATCCGGGCGGATGCGCGCGGTCTTGCCCGTCACACCGTCGGCAAGCTCCAGCAGCTTCCGGCGGTCCAGTCCGGGCAGGGTCGAGAACAGGCCGGTCAGCATGGTATAGACGCCGATCCCATCCAGATTGACCAGCCGCACCGCCTCGCCCACCGATCCGCCCGCAAGCTCGGCCAGCGCGGCGCTGTTGGCGGCGGTCTCCACACCCAGGCCCGCCAGCGCCGACGCCATGTCTTCGGCGGTCAGAGCCTCAAGCCGCAGCGTCCGGCAGCGCGACCGAATCGTCGGCAACAACGCCGAAGGCCGGTGACTGACCAGAATCAGCACCACACCGGGGGGCGGCTCTTCCAGCATCTTCAGGACGGCATTCGCGGTGGCATTGTTCATTTCATCGGCGGCATCAATGATCACCACGCGCCGCCCGCCATCGGTGGCAGAGAGCGACAGGAACCCCTTCAGCCGTCTGACCTCATCAACGGTGATGACGGTCTTCAGCCGGTTTGCCTTGTCGTCCCAGGCCCGGCGCAGCAGGAACAGCCCCGGCTCTGAGAGGGCGGTGACGCGCCGGGACACCGGGTGATCGGGGGGGATGTCGAGCGTATCAGGAACGGCGGCGGCGGTGTCGGTCAGCAGCCCGGCATCGCCCGCATCGCCCGCAGCCCCGGCCAGCAGAAACCGCGCCATCCGCCAGGCGAGCGTCGCCTTGCCCGCGCCCCGTGGCCCGATCAGCAGCCAGGCATGATGCAGCCGCCCCGCCCGGCAGGCATCGAGAAATGCGGCCTCGGCAGCCGCCTGCCCGACAAGCCGCCCTGTTTCGCGGGGATGGGGCGCGCCGTCGGTGCGGTCCGGCTCCGGCCTGTCCTCGGGGGCAATCATGTCAGCCGTTCCCCGGCCACGCGCGCAATATCCCGCGCCACCGCGTCAATGTCCCGGTCCCCGTCGATCACCACGCAACGATGCGGGTGTTCTTGGGCAAGGGCGAGAAATTCCGCCCGTATCCGCGCCTGCATCTCTTGCCCGAATGCCTCAAACCGCCTTTCCGCCGTCCGGCGGGACAATGCGCGGGCCAGCCCCGTGTCCGGCTCTGTGTCGATGATAAAGGTCAGGTCGGGTTCGCGCCCGATCATCCGCTCATGCAGGCTGTCTACCACGGCGCGCAGACCCTCCCGGCGCACCCCCTGATAGGTCCGGGTCGAATCGGCAAACCGGTCGCAGATAACGATCTTTCCTGCCCGGATCGCCGGTTCGATGGTCTTTTCCAGATGATCCCGCCGGGCGGCGGTAAACAGCAGGATTTCGGCCTCGGGCGACCAGCGGTCCGGCGGCCCTTCCAGCAGCAGCGCCCTGATCTCTGCCGCCCCCGGTGACCCGCCCGGCTCTCGTGTCAGCACCACATCCCGCCCCTCACCGCGCAGATGTTCGCTCAGCAGGCGGGCCTGGGTGGATTTGCCGGAACCGTCTGTGCCCTCGAAGGTGATGAACCTGCCTGCCGCCATCAGAACAGGTCCGGCGTGCGCCGGGCGACCCCCCGCATCAGCACCTTTGCGGCGGTGCTCACGCGGGGCAGGAAACCGCCGCGCGGCACGTCACGGTCCGCCACCAGCGGCAGGCGCAACTCAGGCAGCCCCTCAAAGGCAATCACCAGTTCCGCGATTTGCTGGCCGCGGGTGATCGGGGCTTCG
Source organism: alpha proteobacterium 3107 (assembly GCA_001483205.1). Taxonomy (GTDB): domain Bacteria; phylum Pseudomonadota; class Alphaproteobacteria; order Rhodobacterales; family Rhodobacteraceae; genus 3107. The sequence continues at coordinate 3,984 of JPPB01000153.1, read as the reverse complement.
ACCGGCGATATATGGTGAACCTCGCCGGTCACTTCCCCGCGGATAAGGGCCGGGACAAGTAGCGCATAGTCCTGCGGGGCGACCAGCCCGACGGAAGAGTCCGCCCCCATCCAGACCTCGGCAACCGCCACCTGTTCGCCCTCTGACAGCACCTTGCGCTGTGAAAACTGCCGGAATGCCCAGTTGATGATCCGCTCCGATTCCTCGCGCCGCTCTGCCTTCGTATCCAGCCCGGCCACCACAAAGACGATGCGCCGCCCGCCATCCGTTGCCGACCCGACCAGACCATAGCCCGCCTCGCTGGTATGCCCGGTTTTCAGCCCGTCAGCACCGATGCCAAGCGACAAAAGCGGGTTGCGGTTGCGGCTGTTGTCAGGCACGCGCCCGTCAAACTCAAACTCCTGTTGCGCAAAGAAACCGTAATATTCGGGAAACCGGGTGATGAGGTGTGTCGCCAGCAGGGCCAGATCGTGCATACTCATCCGCTGGTTCGGGTGCGGCCAGCCCGAGGCATTGGCAAAGCTCGATTCCATCATCCCCAGATCGCGGGCACGCGCGTTCATCATGCCGGCGAAAGCCTCTTCGGTGCCGGCCAGCCCTTCGGCCACCACCACGCAGGCGTCATTGCCGGATTGCACGATGATGCCCTGTATCAGTTCTTCGACCGTCGGGCGGTCGCGGGTGTTCAGAAACATGCTCGACCCGCGCACCGCTTCCGCCCTGGCCGAGACGCCAAAGCGCGTGTCCATGCTGACCCGGCCATCCTGCAATGCCTCGAACAGCATATAGAGCGTCATCAGCTTGGACATCGACGCCGGGGGCAACGGTGTGCGGGCGTTCTTTTCCAAAAGCACCGTGCCGGTGCCGCCGCTGGTCATGTCGAGCACATATGCGGCGGTGGCGCTTGTGTCGAACGCCTTTGCGGGCAGGGCAGGCAGGGCGAGCAGCGCCAGCGCGCACAACACCCGAAGGGCGTTCGGCATCTGTCCGGTCATCGCGTCACCTCTTCACTCCCTGACGAAATAGGCATCGGCAAAGCCAAGCTCCCTGACCTTCTCCACCATCCCGTCCCTTTCGGCGCTGTTCATAGCCGGGCCGACGACCACACGCCAGAAGGTCTTGCCGTTGATGATGTCCAGGTTGACCGTCGGGACCAGCCCGGCGGCGCGCAGGGTTGCCGTCGCATTGGCGGCGTTATCCTCGGAACTGAAAATGCCGACCTGGGTGAAGGGTTTTGACAGCGGCAGGGGTGCCGTCGCCCCGGCAGCGGGTTCATCCGGGGCGGCATCAGGGGCCGGTGCGCGGCCTTCGCCCTCTGCGGTTTCTGCCGTTTCTGCGGTTGTCGCTTCGCCCTCAATGGCAGGGTCAATCGCCATCTGTTCAATCGCTTCCGGCTCACCGAGCACGGCGACGGTTTCTTGCTCATCCGCCGGGGTGTCGGTGATGGTGACCTCTTCGCGCCTGAGCACGACGATGGCGATTTCCGCCGGTTGCCCGGCAAGCAGGCCAAGCGCCGCCGCCGCGTCCGACGACACCTGAATGAGCGGCCCCGGATTGTCGCGCTCTCGCCGGAACAATGCGCCTTCGACCTCTGTGCCGCTGGCGGTGTGGCGCAGCAGGGCGCGCTCCGGCCCGGTCACATCCGGGTGCGCCGCCCACACGCCGCCGAGCGAGGGCCGCCCGTCCCACAACGCCATGCCGGTCGCCTGGAAAATGTCGGGGCGCGGGATGTCGCGCTCCTCAACACGGGTCACCGCCTGCGCCGACGGATTGCCATTCTCTGCGGGAAGGTTTGCGCCCGTCCCGTCCTCACAGCCCGCAAGGGCCACGCCCAGCGCCGCAAGCGCCGCCGCCAGATGTGCCCGTTTCGGAAAAGTTGATCTTGTCATATCAAGCCCCTATCGCGCATTCCCGTGCGCGGATTACCGGTTTTCGGTCTCATACGCTCAATCTGACGAGGAACTCGCCCGGTGCCATGATAGCGCCCGGCGACGCCATTTGAAAGAGCGCCCATGGAGATTTCCCGAACAGATATTGCACGACAAGACCTTTCAGAATCGTTTCGCGCGATGTAAGTGGGCGCACGGCCCGGAGGAGTGGCAGAGTGGTCGAATGCGGCGGTCTTGAAAACCGTTGAGGGTTAACGCCCTCCGGGGGTTCGAATCCCTCCTCCTCCGCCAGTTTCCTCATCCGTCCGTGGTGAGGGGCGCGGGTGCGGTGCCTTCGTGTTTGCAACAGGCTTCTGTATGTCGGCGAATCGGTGGCCAAATGTCCCGCCCGGCGGGAGCAGGGCCGGTGAAGGGCGCTGACCCGGCCTTATCCGCGGGTAAGGTCAGAGGGGGCGGCCTTATCCAAGACCTCTGCATAATAGCTCAGCCGGGCAGCAAGCGCCGGGCGGGACAGGGTGCCCGCCGATACACCATCATGCCGAAATCCTTACCCGGCGGCGGCGGTCACGGCACCCGCCCCATGTGGTCTTCCAGCACATCGAACGGCACACCGGGGGCGTCCTTGGCCGCACGAATAACCAGCGAAGTCCTGACGCTGGCAACATTGTCGGCGGCGGTCAGCTCTCCGGTCAGAAAGCTCTGAAAAGCAAACAAATCAGGCGCAACGCATTTCAGCAGAAAGTCGATCTCACCGTTCAGCATATGGCATTCGCGCACCAGCGGCCAGTTCAGGCATTGCGCCTCAAACGCGGTCAGGTCGGCCCCGGCCTGGCTGATCAGCCCGACCATCGCATAGACCTGAACCCCGAATCCCAGCGCGCGGGCGTCCACATCCGCGTGGTATCCCCGGATATAGCCCTGTTCCTCCAGAGCTCTGACCCGGCGCAGACAGGGCGGGGCCGAAATCCCGGCGCGCCGGGCAAGCTCGACATTGGTCATCCGCCCGTCGGCCTGAAGCTCCGACAGAATCCTGCGGTCGATCTCGTCCAGTTTCATGCCCGCCATCTCATCCCTCCCAAGTCATCCCTCCCGGGGCCGGGTTTTCTTATTTTGCCGATGAGCCTGCACCAGCGCAATATTCTTTCTCTGCCGCGCAATTATCTTGCTTAACGCGCCGGGATCAAGGGTTTTTGACACCGCCGCACCGCCGGGGGTTTCAACCCTCGGGGGCCATGTCTATATCCGCCCGGACACATCACGGGGCAAAGGGGGCCGGAATGGCTGATAAACGGCATACGCGGGTTCTGATCATCGGGTCCGGCCCGGCGGGATATACGGCCGGGGTCTATGCGGGCCGGGCGATGCTCGGGCCGGTCCTCGTGCAGGGGATAGAGCCGGGCGGACAACTGACCACCACCACCGATGTCGAGAACTGGCCCGGAGACACCGGGGTGCAGGGCCCTGACCTGATGGCGCGCATGGAGGCCCATGCACAGGCAATGGGGTGTGAGGTTGTCGCCGACATCATCACCGGGCTTGATCTGTCCCGCCGCCCCTTTGTCGCGCAGGCGGACAGCGGCGCGACCTATACCGCTGATGCGGTGATTCTGGCGACGGGGGCGCGGGCCAGATGGCTGGGCCTGCCGTCAGAGGAGCGGTTCAAAGGCTTTGGCGTGTCGGCCTGCGCCACCTGCGACGGGTTTTTCTATCGCGGGCAGGAAATCGTGGTGATCGGCGGCGGCAACACCGCGGTCGAAGAGGCGCTTTTCCTGACCCGGTTTGCCTCGAAGGTCACGCTGGTGCATCGCCGCGATGCGCTGAGGGCAGAGAAAATCCTTCAGGATCGGCTGTTTGCGAACCCGAAGATTGAACCGCTGTGGTTTCACACCTTAGAGGACGTTCTGGGCGATGAAGACCCCCCCGGTGTCACCGGCGTCAGGCTGCGGGATACCCGGACCGGCGAGATCACGGAAATGCCCTGCGCCGGGGTGTTCGTGGCCATTGGTCACACGCCCGCGAATGAGCTGATCAAAGGGGTGCTGGAAACCCATATGGGCGGGTATGTCGTCACCCGGCCCGATTCGACCGCAACCTC
>JPPB01000152.1 GCA_001483205.1 alpha proteobacterium 3107 | reverse complement strand
CAGGCAGGCGCTGCCCGGCGCAAGCGCCGGGCGGGACATTTGGGGGGCGATACAGCCTTATGCAGAGGTTTTTTGGACGTAAAGCGGGGCTTTGCGTTCGGGCATAAAATGGTTACACTCTGCCCGAAAGCACGGATCACGACACAGCGATCATGGAAAACCCACCGGAGATGAGCCAGGAGGACATGCTGCGCGTCCGGCTGAGTGTGCTGAAAAGGGAGCATCGCGATCTTGATGAGGCGATCAGCGCCCTTCAGGACAAGGGCACCGGCGACGCGCTGACCCTCAAGCGGCTGAAAAAGCGCAAACTGGTCCTGAAAGATCAGATCAGGCGGATTGAGGATGCGCTTTTGCCTGACATTATTGCCTAGGACGGGCGAATCCGTATAGTGCCGCCCCTTGTGCAGAATGTGCGGAATGCGCAGAGGAGGCGCGGCATGACCGATATACGGGTCGGAATCGTCATGGGCAGTCAATCGGACTGGCCCGCCATGGGCGAGGCCGCGGCGATCCTTGATGAGCTGGGGGTGGGATACGAGACGCGCATCGTTTCGGCCCACCGCACACCGGGCCGGTTGTGGGCATACGGAGAGACAGCCGCCGGGCGGGGCCTGCACGTGATCATCGCCGGGGCGGGGGGCGCGGCGCATCTGCCGGGCATGATGGCCTCGAAAACCCGGCTGCCGGTGATCGGGGTGCCGATTCGCACCAAAGCTCTGTCGGGCCTCGACAGCCTGTATTCCATCGTTCAGATGCCAAGGGGCTTTCCGGTGGCGACCATGGCCATCGGGGCGGCAGGTGCCGCGAATGCCGGGCTGATGGCGGTGCAGGTGCTGGCGTTGCAGGATGCGGCGCTGGCCCGGCGGCTGGAGGCATGGCGTACGGCCCTGTCGGCATCTGTGGCTGAGGAGCCGACGGATGACTGAGCGCCTGGGGCCGGGCGCGACCATCGGCATTCTCGGCGGCGGGCAGTTGGGCCGGATGCTGGCTGTTGCTGCGGCGCGCTTCGGGTTCAGAAGCCACATTTATGACCCCGACTACACACCGCCCGCAGGTCAGGTTACGAATGCCGTGACCCGCGCCGCCTATGATGACGAGGCCGCGCTTGCCGCCTTTGCCGATGCGGTTGATGTGGTGACCTATGAGTTCGAGAACATCCCCACCGGGGCGCTTGACCTGATCGGGACGCGCCGTCCGGTCCGCCCTGGCCGTCAGTCGCTGGCCATCAGCCGGGACAGACTGACGGAAAAGCAATTTCTGTCCGGCCTCGGGCTGCGCACCGCCCCGTTCGCGGACATCTCCGGTGCGGATGATCTGAGCCGCGCGATGGCCGGGATCGGGGGGCCTGTGCTGCTGAAGACCCGCCGGTTCGGATATGACGGCAAGGGGCAGGTCCGGATCGGTTCCGGGGCCGATGCCATAGCCGCGCTTGACACTATTGCGGGCGCGCCCGCGATCTGCGAGGGGATTGTCGATTTCAGCCGCGAGGTTTCCGTGATCGGCGCGCGGGGGCTTGATGGCGCGGTTGTCTGCTATGATCCGGGCGAGAATGTCCACAAAGGCGGTATCCTGCACAGCACCACCGTTCCCGCCCGGCTAAGCAGTGATCAGAAGGTCGAGGCGGTGCTGATCACGGGCCGGATACTGGAGGCGCTCGATCATATTGGCGTCATCGGGGTGGAGCTTTTCGTGACCCCTGACGGGATGGTCGTCAATGAGATTGCCCCGCGCGTTCACAATTCCGGCCACTGGACCCAGACCGGTTGCGCCATTGATCAGTTCGAGCAGCATGTCAGGGCCATAACCGGCTGGCCCCTGGGCGACGGGCGGCGGCATTCTGATGTGGTGATGGAGAATCTGATCGGGGAGGAGGTTGCCCGCGCGCCCGAGATTGCCAAAGACCCCTCGGCGGCGCTTTATCTGTATGGCAAGGCGCAGGTGAGGGCGGGCCGTAAGATGGGGCATGTCAACCGGATTGTCGGCTAGGGTGTTTCGCATCCCGCCCGGCCCCATGATCTGGGTGCTGCAATTCCCCCCTACCCAAACTGTTGCGGTTTGCCTATAATCCTCGTGGAACGCAGGGAATAAATCTCAAGGGGGAAGGATCATGCGCTGTCCATTTTGCGGAAGCATCGACACGCAGGTCAAGGATTCGCGGCCTGCGGAGGATCACGCGACAATTAGGCGACGGCGGTATTGTCCGGCCTGTAACGCGCGCTTCACCACCTATGAGCGGGTGCAGTTGCGCGATCTGGTGGTGATCAAGGCCAACGGCCAGCGCCAGGAGTTCGACCGCGATAAGCTGGAACGCTCTGTCCGCGTCGCCCTGCGCAAGCGCTCGGTAGAGCCGGACCGGATTGACCAGATGATTTCCGGCATCGTCCGCCGTCTGGAAAGCATGGGCGAGACCGACATAAAATCGCACATCGTCGGTGAAATCGTGATGGAGACGCTGGCCCGCGTCGATACCGTCGCCTATGTCCGCTTTGCCAGTGTCTACAGGAATTTTCAGGAAGCCGAGGATTTTGACAAATTCGTCAGCGAGCTGCGCCCGAAAGAGCAGCCGGACGAGTGAGCGGGGCCGACGAACGCTTTATGGCGCTGGCGCTGTCGCTGGCCGCGCGCGGGCTGGGGCAGGTCTGGCCGAACCCGGCGGTGGGCTGTGTCATCGTGCGGCAGGGGCGCATTGTCGGGCGCGGGCGCACCGCCCCCGGCGGCAGGCCGCACGCTGAGACGCAGGCGCTGGCAGAGGCCGGGGTGCTGGCGCGAGGGGCGACCGCCTATGTCAGTCTGGAGCCTTGCGCCCATCACGGAAAGACACCGCCCTGCGCCGGGGCACTGATTGAGGCCGGGATTGCCCGTGTCGTCAGTGCCACGCCTGACAGTGATGTGCGGGTGGCGGGGCGCGGCCACCGGATGCTGCGCGCGGCGGGGCTGGCATTGCGCACCGGCGTGATGGAGGCAGAGGCAAGGGCGCTCAACGCCGGTTTCTTTTTGCGCGTGGAGCAGGGCCGCCCGCTGGTGACGCTCAAACTGGCGACCACGTTTGACGGGCGGGTGGCGACGGCGCGCGGCGAAAGCCGGTGGATCACCGGGGCAGAGGCGCGCCGGGCCGTCCATGCCATGCGCGCGCGCCATGACGCGGTTATGGTCGGCGGCGGGACCGCGCGGGCGGATGACCCTGCGCTGACCGTGCGCGGCCTTGGGGTGGAGCGGCAACCGGTGCGGGTTGTGCTGTCGCGCGGGCCGGATTTGCCTTTGGACGGACGGCTGGCGCGGACGGCGGGCGAGGTGCCGGTGTGGGTGCTTCATGCGTCCGGGGCGGATTGTGCGCGGGTTGCGGCATGGCGTGGTCTGGGGGCAC
>JPPB01000151.1 GCA_001483205.1 alpha proteobacterium 3107 | reverse complement strand
CCACCGGTGCGCTATTATGCAGAGGTCTTCCCATATTTCCACCGGACCCGGACATCATGCACAGGTCTCTTACCCCGCCAGCCCCGGCGCGGCTTTCTGCCGCCGCACCGCCAGACGGTTCAGCGCGTTCACATAAGCGCGGGCAGAGGCCACCACCGTATCCGTGTCCGACGACTGACCGGTGGCGATATAGCCGTCATCCTCCATCCGCACGCTGACCGTGGCCTGCGCGTCGGTGCCTTCGGTGACCGCATGAACCTGATACAGCGCCAGCCGCGCCGTATGCGGACAGAGCGCCTTTATCGCCCGGAAAGTCGCATCCACCGGGCCGTCGCCCTGTGCGGTCGCCTGATGGTCCTCTCCGTCAATGGTCATGGTCAGGTCAGCCGATTGCGGGGCCTCGGTGCCGCAGACAACACGCAACAGCTTCACCTGAAACCGCTCATGCCCGCCATCGGCGGAGCTGTCGCGCATCAGCGCAATCAGGTCTTCGTCATAGACCTCTTTCTTGCGATCTGCCAGCGCCTTGAAGCGATAGAACAAATCCTGCAACTCGTTGTCCGACAACGCATAGCCCAGATTGCCCAGCCGTGCCTTCAGCGCCGCGCGCCCTGAATGCTTGCCCATGACAAGGCTGGTTTCCGACAGGCCGACATCCTCGGGCCGCATGATTTCAAAGGTTTCGGCGTTCTTCAGCATCCCGTCCTGATGGATGCCGGATTCATGGGCAAAGGCGTTCCTGCCGACAATCGCCTTGTTATTCTGGACGGTAAAGCCCGATACGGCGGCGACCCGGCGGCTGATGTTCATTATCTTCGTCGTGTCGATGCCGGTGCGGTAGGGCATGATGTCATTGCGCACCTTCATCGCCATTACCACCTCTTCCAGCGCCGTGTTGCCGGCGCGTTCGCCCAGACCGTTGATTGTGCATTCGATCTGGCGCACCCCGGCCTCTACCGCCGCCAGAGCATTTGCCGTCGCCATGCCGAGGTCATTGTGGCAATGGGTGGCAAAGGTGACCCGGCCCGCGCCGGGCACGTCCCGGATCAGACGGCGGATCAGATCAGCGCTTTCGCGCGGGGCGGTATAGCCAACGGTGTCGGGAATGTTGATGGTGGTCGCCCCGGCGCTGATGGCGATCCCGATCACCCGGCACAGATAGTCGAACTCTGTTCGTGTGGCGTCCATGGGCGACCATTGCACATCGTCGCACAGGTTGCGGGCGCGGGTGACTGTCTCATCAATGCGCGCCGCCATCTGGTCCCGGCTGAGGCCGGGGATGGCACGGTGGAGCGGCGAGGTGCCGATGAAGGTGTGAATGCGGGGGTGCCGCGCGTGTTGCACGGCCTCCCAACACCGGTCGATGTCCTCTGGCCGCGCGCGGGCCAGTCCGCAGATGACCGCGTTTTCCGTCTGCCGGGCGATCCCGGTGACGGCGTTGAAGTCGCCCTCAGAGGCAATCGGAAACCCGGCCTCGATAATATCGACACCCATCTGGTCGAGCAGCCCGGCGATCTCCAGCTTTTCTTCGTGGGTCATGGTCGCGCCGGGGCTTTGTTCGCCGTCGCGCAGGGTGGTGTCGAAAATCCGAACGTGGTCCTGGGATTGGGGGTCGGTCATGGGGATGGTCTTTCGTTCTGGTCCTGAACCCTGTGGGGGTGTGGTGGCGCGATGACGTATCCCCTGAGCGGTCGCGCCGGGACGGCACGCTCAGAGGCAGGTCAGGAGCAGAAGGGCGCACGGCAAGGCCCCGAGGCGGGTGCGGGGCGTGAGGGCATCTATGCTGGGGCCGTGCGTCATGGTGGGGGATCATAGCCGCTCTGACGCGATTGAAAAGGGGGATTTTCCGGTTTCCGGGGCTTTGGCCCTAATTGTTGCTCGAAACCGGCGGCGGGGTATGTAAGATCGGGCAGGATACGGGCGGCAGGGTGGTGGCCGTCGCCTGACTGACCGGCCCCCCCGCGCGCCCGTGCGCAGAAAGGAAAGCACATGATGCAGGACGCCTATATTTACGATGCGATACGCAGCCCGCGCGGCAGGGGCCGCACCGATGGCAGCTTGCATGAGGTCACGTCGCTCCGGCTTTCGGCCCATGTGCTGAACGCGCTCAAACGCCGCAACGACCTTGACACGACACAGGTCGAGGACGTGATCTGGGGCAATGTTACCCAAGTGGGCGAGCAGGGCGGTTGTCTGGCCCGCGCGGCGGTTCTGGCCTCGGATTTCGGCGAACAGACCCCCGGCGTTTCCGTGAACCGGTTCTGCGCCTCGGGGCTGGAGGCGGTCAATATCGCCGCCGCTCAGGTCCGCGCCGGGCACGGTGACGCCTATGTCGCCGGGGGGGTCGAGATGATGGGCCGGGTGCCGATGGGATCGGACGGCGCGGCACTGGCGGTTGATCCGACCGTGGCCATGGGCTGTTATTTCGTGCCGCAAGGGGTCTCTGCCGACCTCATCGCCACCGAATACGGGTTTTCGCGCGATGATTGCGATGCCTATGCGGTCGCGTCCCAAAGTCGCGCGGCACGGGCCTGGGGTGAAGACCGGTTCGCGAAATCCGTTGTCCCCGTCACCGATCAGAACGGCCTGACCATCCTTGCGCGCGACGAGCACATGCGCCCGGACACCGACATGCAGTCGCTTGGCGCACTGAAACCCGCCTTCCGGGAACAGGGTGAGGTGATGCCCGGTTTCGATGCTGTTGCCCTGTTGCGCTATCCGCATCTGGAAAAGATCAACCATGTGCATCACGCGGGCAATTCCTCGGGCATTGTCGATGGCGCGGCGGCGGTTCTTATCGGGTCAAAGGCGTTCGGCGAGCGGAACGGCCTGACCCCCCGCGCCCGCATTCGGGCGACGGCAAAGATCGGTGACGACCCGACGATGAACCTGACCGGCCCGGTGCCGGTGACGGAGAGGATACTGGCCCGCAGTGGCATGGCGATCAGCGATATTGACCTGTTTGAGGTCAATGAGGCGTTCTCTGCCGTTGTCCTGCGTTTCATGCAGGCGTTTGATGTGGATCACGGCAGGCTGAATGTGAACGGCGGGGCGATTGCCATGGGCCATCCGCTGGGGGCGACCGGGGCGATGATCCTCGGCACGCTGCTGGATGAGATGGAGCGCGCGGACAGGGAAACCGGCCTTGCCGCGCTCTGCGTTGCCGCCGGGATGGGCGCGGCGACGATTATCGAGAGGGTGTGATGGGCGTCATCAACACGGCAACGGTTCCGGTCAGAACCGGCTCGATCTACCCTGACCCCTATGCCGCAGAAATGGCCGGGCGGTCCTCGCTGCGTCTGGGCGACGCGGGCGGGCTGACCCAATTCGGCGTCAATCTGGTGATCCTGCAACCGGGGGCGAAATCGT
>JPPB01000150.1 GCA_001483205.1 alpha proteobacterium 3107 | reverse complement strand
GCCCGTTCGGCCCTGAAACGGTCCACCGGACCGTTTCCGGGACGGGCCTCACCCCCCGGCAGGCGCTTGGAACGCCTCAACCTGTTGGAGCGTATGGACTCTATGGCAAGACCATCGCCAATGTGGACTGTCGGGAAAAGCGCCCGCCCAGGCAGGCGGCTGCCCGGATCGGCCAATATGCAGAGGTCTTATGCTGACCTGACGGCGCACCGACAATGACCAACAGCCTTGCCGCCGAGATCACCCGTGCCCCGGTTCCCCATGACCGCGCCCGTGCCGATGATGTGATCAGGGGCCTGCCCGATCCACTGCGGTCAGGGGCCATCGGCGAACTGGCCCATGGCGCGGCAGGCTCCAGCCCCTTTCTTGCCCGGCTGCTCGAATGTCATGGCCCGTGGCTGGCCGGGGCCATCGCCCGCCCGACGCAGGAGGCCCTTGATGATCTGATTGCTGAGGCCACACAAGCCGGGGAAAGCGCGGACTGGCGCGGCTTGCTCTCGGCGCTCCGGCTGGCCCGCACCCGCGCCGCGCTGCTGATCGCGCTGGCCGATCTGGGTGGCGTCTGGGATCTCGGGCCTGTCACCCGCGCCCTGTCGGACCTTGCCGACGCCTTAAGCAGCACGGCCCTGCGCTGGCTCATCGCCAAAGAGATCACACGGGGCAAGATTCCGGGCATGAGCGAGGATAACATTCCCGGCGGCGCGGGCCTTTCTGTCATCGCCATGGGCAAGCTGGGCGCGCGGGAACTCAACTATTCCTCTGACATTGACCTCATCTGCCTGTTTGATCAGAGCCAGCTCCCCCCCGACGACCACGGCGAGGCCAGGGCGCGCTATATCCATATCACCCGCCAGATGGTCAGGGCGCTCTCTGACCGGACGCCGGAGGGCTATGTCTTTCGCACCGATCTGCGCCTGCGCCCCGCGCCCTCGACCACCGCGCTTTGCCTGTCAATGGACGCCGCCGAACATTATTACGAAACCGTCGGGCGCACATGGGAGCGCGCGGCCCATATCAAGGCCCGCCCCGTCGCCGGTGACATCACCGCGGGCCGGGCGTATCTGCGCCGCCTGTCCTCATTCGTCTGGCGGCGCAATCTGGATTTCGCGGCGATTGAAGACATCGAGGACATCCTGCGCAAGATTCGCGAGAAAGAGGGCCGGTTTCATCCGTCCTCGGTGCCGGGCTATGACATCAAGCTCGGCCCCGGCGGTATCCGCGAGATCGAGCTTTTCGCCCAGACGCGGCAACTGATCATGGGGGGCCGCCTGCCGGTGCTGCGCGACCCGACCACGCTTGGCGCCCTTGCCGCGCTGCGCGACGAAGGGGTGATCGGGGCAGAGATGTGCGCCGCGCTCAGCCAGGCCTATGTCGCCCACCGCACCGTGGAGCACCGGCTTCAGATGGTGCAGGACCGGCAGACCCAGACCATCCCCGTGAACGAAGAGGCACGGGCAGAGGTCGCGGCGCTCGACGGCTGGTCTGACCCGCGAGCATGGGAGGCCGACATCGCCGAACGGCTGGCCACCGTCCATGATGTCACCAAGGAGTTTTTTGATGCCGCCGGTCGCCTGCCTTCAGAGCCGGCGCAAGCCCGGACCGACGCGCAAAGCATCGCGGCCCATGGCTTCACCCGGCCCGATGATGTCAGCCGGACACTCCACCGCTGGCATTCGGGCGGGATTGCCGCCACCAGCACCGAACGCGGGCAACGGCTCTATGCCGCACTGGAGGCCGACCTGATCGGGATGCTCGGCAGCGCCGACAGCCCGGATGACGCGATTGCCGCATTCGACCGCTTTCTGTCCGGCCTGCCTGCGGGGGTGCAGGTGTTTTCGCTGCTCAAGGCGAACCGCCATCTGCTCAGACTGGTCATCGACATCCTTGCCACCGCGCCGCGTCTGGCCAGCCATCTGGGGCAGGAGCCGGAAACCCTCGACATCATCCTTGCCGAGGATTTTTTTCAAAAGCCGCCGACGCAGGAGTGGCTTGAGGCCGACCTGCATATCTGGATCGGCGAGACCACCGATTATGAGCATGTGCTCGACATTTCCCGCCGCTGGGCGCGGGAATTGAAATTCCGCATCAGCGTTCAGGTGCTGTCGGGTATGATTGATGAGGTGACGGCGGGCGAAGCCTTTTCCGCGATTGCCGAGGCCGCGCTGCAAACGCTGATGCCGTTCGTGACCGACAATTTCACCGCCCGGCACGGCCCCCCGCCGGGGCGCGGTATGGCGGTGGTTGCCATGGGCAAGCTCGGCACCAGAGAGATGACGGCCAGATCGGACCTTGACCTGATCACCGTCTATGACGCTGGTGATGCCGGTGATGCCGAACCCCCGCAGGGCGGGCGCGCCCTGCCGCCCCAGGTCTATTACGCACGGCTGACCCAGGCGCTGATTTCCGCCCTGACCGCCCCCACCGCCGAGGGGCGGCTCTATGCGGTGGACATGCGGCTGCGCCCGTCGGGACGCCAGGGGCCGATCACCGTTTCGCTGGGGTCTTTCGAGCATTACCAGACCGGGCAGGCATGGGTGTGGGAGCATCTGGCGCTGACCCGCGCGCGGGTGGTGTGCGGCGAAGACAGCCTTGCCGCGGACACCGGCGCGGTGATCGGGGCGGCGCTGGCCGGGCGCAGGAGGGATGCGCGAGTGCTGAGCGAAGCGGGCGAGATGCGCGCGCGGCTGATCAGTGCCCATCGTCGGGAGCGGGGCAGGCCGTGGGCGCTGAAACACGCGGCGGGCGGGCTGATGGAGATCGAGTTTCTGGCCCAGACCGGGGGGCTGTTTCATGGCCTCGGGCCGGGGCGTCCGGCGCGGGATATGCTCGGGCCGCTGGCAGAGGCGGGTTGGATCAGCCCGGATGAGGCGCGCGCGTTGGCTGATGCGCTGGTGCTTCAGACCCGGCTTCAGCATATCGACTGCGTTGCGCTTGAGCAGCCTTTTGACCCGGAGAATGCGGGCAAGCGGCTGCGCCGGGTGATGGCAGAGGCGGGCGGCAGCGCGGATTTCGACGGGCTTTCGGAAAAGCTGCGGGGCGCGCAGGCCGCCGCCGCAAGGGTGTGTGCCCGTGTGCAGGACGGGGACAGCGGGACGGCATGACCAAGGCCTTTGCGTATTGGCCGGGCTGGAAGGAAAATTGTTTACTGATAAGCTGTTATGCAATGTTTCACGTGAAACAATCCGTCGCTGCCCTGTCTGAGCAGGCGGTTTGTCAGCCGGTGCGCCTTTATAGCCTGACGCCCGGATTTGGAGTCCAGGCCCCGGTCCTGACCCCGCCCGGTCGTAAGACCGGGCCGCCCCCCCTTGCGGGCCGGGCGCGGATTTTGCCTCTTTGCCGGAATGTAAGGGCTTACATTTTCGGTGAAAGCGCTTACATCCATGCAGCAGCG
>JPPB01000149.1 GCA_001483205.1 alpha proteobacterium 3107 | reverse complement strand
GTGGACCGTTTCAGGGCCGAACGGGCGGAGCCCAAGGCGCTGCCCGGCGTTCCGCCGGGCGGGACGGGTTGGCCGCTACAGTTCCGCCGGGCTGGGTCAGGGCATAAAGCCGGACTCAAAACCCAAGCGTCACGCCATATCCCCCTCGCCGGCCTCGCCCGCTTCTTCCGCGCCGTCCCCCCCGACCCCGGCATCATCAGCCGGGCCGGGCATCGCCCCCGGCGGCGGGCGGCTCTCCAGCAACCCCGCCGCCCGCAGCTCTCTGATCCCCGGCAGGTCGCGCGCGCTCTCCAGCCCGAAATGGTCCAGAAACGCCTGCGTCACCACGAATGTCACCGGGCGCCCCGGCGTCATCCGCCGACGGCCAAGCCGTATCCATTCCATCTCCAGCAACTGATCAAGCGTCCCCCGGCTGACGCTGACACCGCGAATTGCCTCGATCTCGGCGCGGGTCGCGGGCTGATGATAGGCGATAATCGCCAGGGTCTCGACCGCCGCGCGGGACAGCTTTCGGGTCTCGGTCTCTTCCTTGCGCATCAGAAACCCCAGATCGGGGGCGGTCCGCATCGCCCAGGCCTCGCCCACCTTCATCAGGCGCACCCCCCGCCCCTCATACCGCTGTTTCAGCAGGGCAAGCGCCGCCGCCGGGTCGCTGCCGACAGGCATCCGCGCCGCCAGTTCTTTCAGCGTCACCGGCGCGGCACTGGCAAACAGCACCGCCTCTGCCATCCGCTCCTGTTCGGCCATCGGCGGGGCCTCGAACGGGCTTTCCCCCATGTCGCCGCGCTCAGTCATCCCCGGTCGCCTTTCGTCTGATCTCTATCGGCGCGAACGCATCGCTCTGCCTGATCTCGGCATCGCCCTCTCTGACCAGTTCCAGCGAGGCGGCAAAACCCGACGCCACCGCAGAGCGCCGCCGGGCCGGGTCCGTCCGCCACAAGCCCTTTGGCATATAGCTTTCCAGCCTTGCCCACCCCCCCGCATGGGCAATCAGCCCGCGCAACCGGTCCAGCGCCTGCTCCATGCTGTAGACCGCATCCCGGTCAATGACCAAAGGCCGGAAATCATCGCGGGTGCGAATGCGCGCATAGGCCTGCATCAGGTCCAGAAGCGTCGCGCTGTGGGTGACGTGCCGCCGCCGCGTCACAGTCTCGGGACAGCCGCGCGCAAAGACCTCACGCCCGAGCTGGTCCCGCGCCATCAGTCTGGCGGCGGCATCCCGCATCGCCTGAAGCCGCTCAAGCTGAAAGGCCAGATGCGCGGCGAGCGCTTCTCCTGACGGGCCGTCCGCGTCCGGCTCCGGCGGCAACAGCAGGCGCGACTTCAGAAACGCCAGCCACGCCGCCATCACCAGATAATCCGCGGCAAGCTCAATCCGCATCGCCTCGGCGCGCTCTACAAACGCCAGATATTGCCGGGCCAGTTCCAGCACCGAAATCCGGCGAAGATCAACCTTCTGGGTCCGCGAAAGGGTCAGCAGCACATCAAGCGGCCCCTCGAAACCGTCCACATCGACAACCAGCGTCTCGGCAACAGGGCGCACGGCGAGCTGTGGCTTTTCACCGCTGCCGCCGTCCTCGAAAAGTGTTCTGATCTCAGCCATGGGCACCGCCGTCTTTCCTCAGGTGCCGAAAATCTGCTTCCAATGCCGCGATGTCAACGGGATCGGGCACCCTGCGCAGATCAAGCGCCCGGTCAGCACGGTGCCGGGCAAGGCCCTCCAGCCGCCCCGCCGCGTCCGCAACCGCCTGCATCTCTGCCATATCGCCGTTGCAGTGCAGGATCACATCAACCCCGGCCCTGAGCGCCGCTTGGGTGCGCGCCCCCACCGGCCCCGATAACGCCTGCATCGAAATGTCATCACTCATCAGCAGACCATCAAACCCGATCCGGTCCCGAATGCGCCGGATCATCGCGGGCGAAGTGGTGGCCGGGCCAGCCTCTCCCAGCCCTTCATAGACGATATGCGCTGTCATCGCCAACGGCAGGTCTGACAGCGCGCGGAACGGTGCGAAATCGGTTTCCGACAACGCCTGTTCAGTGGCGGAAACCCGCGGCAGTTCCAGATGGCTGTCGAGCGTCGCCCGCCCGTGCCCCGGTATATGCTTGATGACCGGCAGAACGCCCCCCGCCAACAGGCCGTCGGCAACGGCGCGGGACAGGTCGGCGACGGTCTCTGCATTGTCGCCATAGCAACGGTTGTGCAGCACCGGGTGGGTCTCTGGCCGGGCAATATCCGCGCAAGGGGCACAGTTTGCGTCAATGCCGACGGCGCTGAGTTCCCCGGCGATAATCCGATAGCGCAGATACAGGCCCCGGCGGGCGTTCCCCCCGAGCGCTGCGGCCTCTTCCAGCGGCGGCGGCCATTCGCGCCAGTGCGGGGCGCGCAGCCGGGCAACCCGCCCGCCCTCCTGATCCATCAGAACCGGCGCATCGCGCCCGACCGCCTCGCGCAAATCCGCCGTCAACCGGCGCAGTTGGCCGGGGTTTTCGACATTGCGGGCGAACAGGATAAACCCCCACGGGTCACTTTCCCGGAAAAACGCCGCCTCTGCCGGGGCAAGCGCGGGACCGGCACAGCCAAAGATTGCCGCCCCCTGCCCCATGGTCAGCGCACGACGACGGCAATGCAGGTGGCGTCCTCTTCGATCAGCGTAAGGCAGAAGCGCCGCGCCTCGGACAGATCGGCAAACCCCGCCGCGCGCAGCCGGTAGAAAGCCTTGCCACCACTTTCAGCCGGTTCCACGACACGGGACTTGCCCCGGAAATATTCGCCGAACTGTGCCTCCAGTTGGTGCCACCGGGTGCGGGCATCATCGGCGCTATCGAACGCACCCAACTGCACCAGCCGCGCGCCGGAGGGGATTGTCTCCGGGCTGATTTCCCGCGTCAGGGACACCGGTTCTGCCGTGCTCTGTGCCCGTGCGAGGGCGTCCGGCCTTGGTTTGGGACGCGGGGAAACCGTGATGCCGGGCGCGGCGGCAGGGATGAGCGCGGGGTCGTCATCGGCGGCGGGGGTCTCTGCTGCCCGGCCCGTGGCGGTATCGGATTGTGCGACGTTCAGGGCGACCAGATGGGCCAGGCCCTCAACCGTTTCGGCCTTTTCCGGCGATTCCTGTGCCACCTCTGCCGGTTCCTGCCCTGCGGAGACCACCGGGCCGTCGCTTTCTATCAGGTCTATCGGTTCGGGGGCGAGGATCAGACGGTCGGCGGCGGGTTCGGCATGGCCCTCAGCCTGCACCCGGTTGACCGTCAGCCCCTGATGCGCGGCCTGACGCCCGCCCGGATCGTCCGGCTGCACCCGCATCGGGCCTTCGAGCGCCCGAACCACGGGCACATCGGTGACATCGCGCATGGTCAGATCGTAAGCCCAGACCGCCAGCCCCGCAACC
>JPPB01000148.1 GCA_001483205.1 alpha proteobacterium 3107 | reverse complement strand
CCTGTTAACCGGATGTTTACCATGCTTGGGCAGGGTCACCACTATTATGCCGCGCAACCGGTTCTCCGAGCTTTCCACGCCGCTTTTCGAGCAGGACGAAGCGGCGGTCCTTCCCGCCAAGGGGGGCAGGATGCCATCCTATATCCGCGATCACCGCAAGCGATTGCGCCAGCGCTTCACCGAGGGCGGCGCAGAGGCCATGCCGGATTACGAGCTGCTGGAACTGGTCCTGTTCCGCGCCATCCCCCGGCGGGACGTAAAGCCGCTTGCCCGGCGGCTGCTCGACACCTTCGGCGATTTCAACCGGGTGGTTTCCGCATCGCCCGAGCGGTTGCGTCAGGTCGATGGCGCGGGGGAGGCCGTGGTGCAGGAACTGAAGATCGTCGAAGCCGCCTGCCACCGGCTGGCGCGGTCGCGGGTCATGCGGCGGCCCGTGATCTCAAGCTGGGATCAGGTGCTGGATTATTGCCACACCGCGATGGCGCACCGGGAAACCGAGCAATTCCGTGTGCTCTATCTCGACCGCAAGAATGTGCTGATTGCCGATGAGCAACAGGCACGCGGCACGGTCGATCATGTGCCCGTCTACCCGCGTGAGGTGGTGAAACGGGCGCTGGAACTGAATGCCTCAGCGCTCATCCTTGTGCATAATCACCCGTCCGGGGATCCGACGCCCTCGGACGCGGACGTGACGATGACCAACCGGATCAGGGATGCGGCAGAGGCCCTGGGCTTGGTGCTGCATGACCACCTGATCGTCGGGAAATCCTGCGAACTGAGTTTCCGGTCCGCCGGTTATCTCTGAGCCGGGCGCAGCCACAGCTCCACCCGCCGGTTGACCCTGCGCCCCCAGTCGCTGTCATCGCAGGCAATCGGCATCGCCTCGCCAAAGCCGTCGGTTGACAGGGTGACGCGGCCCATGTCGCTGACCATCTCTGCCAGCGCGTCGCGCACGGCGATGGCCCGGCGTTCCGCGATCCGCCGGTTGGCGTCCGCGTCGCCCTCTCCATCGCTGAAACCGGCAAGCAGCAGGTCGCCGCCATCGAATGTCCCGGCCTCGATCAGCAGGGCGATCCGGCGAAGGTCGGCGTGCGCTTGGGAATCCGGCCTTGATGAACCGGGTTGAAACCGGAAGGTGGGGGTCAGACGCGCGCCCTTTGACAGAACCCCGACCATGCGTTGCAGCTCTGACAGCGGCACCTCGCTGCCCGCCCGCGCAATCGCGTTCGCCAGCCGCCCCCCCTGGGCCGACAGGGGGGTGCGGGCGATCCGGCTGTCCGCGAAACCGGCGCGGGCGACGATCCGCTGCGCGGCGTCAAGCTCAAGGAACCGCAGGAACGCCCGTGCCGGTTTCGGCAGTCGCCGGGCTGGGGTGTAGAGGAACATCGGCGCAGAGAACGGATAATCCCCGGTCCTGAGTGCGGCGGCGGTGACCGGCAGGTCAAAACCGCAGGTTCCGGTGATCCGCAGCGGTTTCGCACTGCCGGTTTCGGACCAGCGGGCAAGGCCCAGTGCGAACGGGTCGCGGGCAACCGCATCAGAGAGCGCCGCAGGGTCGGCATGAAAGACCGTAGCAGGGGGGGCGTCCGGTTTGTTCGGTTTGTCGTCCGGCAGAAGAAACGGGAACCCATGGCCCGGATCGCTCTGCGGGTGGGGCAGATGCAGGGTGATCGGGGCGTCCGCCCCGCCAAATGCGCTCCAGTTGCCGGTCTCCCCCCGCAGGACGGCGCGCAGCGCGTCAGAGCCGAGCACATCAACCGGGTTCGACAGCGACACCACCGGCACAAGCGCGTCAAGCGCAAGGACACGCGCGCGATGGTCCGGCTGCCCCCCGGTGTCCGCACCGAAGACCGGCCCGGCAGACAGCAGCATGTCGGCCCCGCCGCCCGCCAATTCCGCCAGCCCGTCGCCATCCGGCGGCCCCAGATCAAAGGTGAACCGCGCCACCGGCTGCCCGGTCTGTCCGGCGATCAGCTCATATGCAAAGTCCGTATCACTGCGCATGATCCGCCGCACGGTCAGGCCCTCCTGCCCGGCAAAACCCTCCAGCAGGCGCGGGAACAGCCGTGCGCCGAGCGTCGGAGAGCCGATCACCCGCAGCCGCGCCACATGCGCCCCTGGCTCCGGGCATCCCGGCCCGGCACAAGACACGCTACTGCCATCAAGCGTCAGAGGGCCGTATTCGGTCCTGACCCGGTAAAACTCGCCGTCAAAGCTCAGAAGGGTGCCCTCGACCGTCACCAGCCCGTCATGGGAAGTCAGGGCCACATCCTGCGCCCGCGCCGCCCCCGGCCACGCGAGCAGCAGAAGCACGATGCAGAATATCGCCTGACGACGGAGTTTTGATTTCAAGCCCCGGCCCTGATCCCGCCCGGCGCTTTGCACCCGCCGGGCCGGGCGCTGCCCTTCGGACTGTTTGCGCCTCTGTTCCGGCAAAGCACCTGCCACTTGCGCCCTGACAGGATCAGGGTCTGAGCATGTGATCGATTTTACGTCGTCACACCATATCGCAGGCAAGGCTCTCATCCCGAAACCGTCCGCCCCATGTCAGTCACGGGCGATATTCAGCCCCCCGAGGGGCGTTTTCAATATCAGAAATGTGCCGGTCCGGTCACAGCCGGGCATCTGAAGCACCAGATCAGCCCATTTCAGCGCCGCGCCCGGTGCGCGCCGGGCAGTGCGCGCGGCAATCTCCCGATCGCAGTTGAGCGCGTCAACCCCGGCCTCGATATGCAGGCGCACCGTCCCCGGCCTGTCCGCAAGCCCGGTCGGAAAGCTGTAGATTTCGGCAATCGCCGGGTCCGGCAGGGTCGGATCCCCCAGCCGGGTCAGAAAACCGCCCCGCGCAAACAGGGCAGTGCCGGGGGTGCGGGGCGCGCCTTTCCAGACATGGCCGGACTGCCCCGGCAACGCACCAAATTCCAGCGCGTGAAGGGCGAGCGCCGCCGCCCCGTCCCAGGCGAGCGCGACGCGATCATGGTCTTCGAGGCGTCTTGCCGGGGCGGTGGCCCTGATCCTCAGACCATTGGCAAAGCGGACCGTGAAGGCCCCGGACGGGTCGAGCGCCGGGACCGCGACATCAAGCGTGCCAATCGTCGAGGTGCGGGCTGCAAAGCGCAGACCGGCATGGGTGATTTCCACGCGCTCATCCGGGTGGCAGGGGGCGGAAAGCGACAGCGCCATCATCGCCGCGGCCTGTTCCTTTACCGCGAGCGCGGTTCCGCACGGTTCCCCGAACATGTTGAGGTTCTGATCAGGCAGGGCGTGGTCTGTCGGGCCGGGGTCAGGCCGGGCGGCGGATTGCGGGCGGGGCACACCCGGCAGGGGCGGCAGGGCGGCAAGGCTTTGCGCCGGTGGCCGGGGGAGTGAAATTTCCGGCGGGGCGGGGGGCGGCAGCTCTTGTTCGG
>JPPB01000147.1 GCA_001483205.1 alpha proteobacterium 3107 | reverse complement strand
TCTTTCCCGGAATGTAAGCGCTTACAATTTTGGTGAAAGCGCTTACATCCATGCAGCAGCGCCCTGACATTCCGCCACGCCCCCCACAGCACGGGGGTCGAAACCGGATCACGCCCCGGCCAGCGTCATCCCCCCGACCAGCAGCGACGGCACCACGTGGCCAACATGCCCCCGCGCATCATTCGCAGGCACAATCTCCAACAGCATATCGCGCAAATTCCCCGCAATCGTGCATTCATTGACCGGCCAGGCGATTTCCCCGCCCTCAACCCAAAACCCCGACGCCCCCCGCGAATAATCGCCCGTATTCGGGTTGATGGTCGCGCCGATCAGCGAAGTCACCAGCAACCCCTCGCCCATATCGCGGATCAGGTCTGCCCGGCTCTGCCCGCCCTGTGTCAGCGCGATATTCGTGACCGCAGGCGACGGCACCCCCGATGTTCCCCGCGCGGCATTGCCGGTGCTGTCAAACCCCAGCCTGCGCGCCGTGGCCAGATCCAGCACCCAGCCGGTCAGCACCCCGTCGGCCACGATATTGCGCTGCTTTGTCGGCAGGCCCTCGGCATCGAATGGACGCGAGCCGGAAACCCGCGCCCGGTGCGGGTCTTCTGTCAGCGACAGATGCGCGGGCAAAACCTGCTGCCCCAGTGCATCCCGCAGCCATGATGCGCCGCGGGCAATCGCCCCGCCATTCACGGCGGCCAGCAGATGCCCGGTCAGCGAGCGCGCAATCCGCTCATCAAACAGCACCGGAAAGCGGCCCGTGGGGGGTTTGCGCGCCCCGGCCCGCGCCGCCGCCCGCTCTCCGGCGATCCGCCCGATGTCCTCCGGGCTGTCGAGATCAGCGCCGAAAACCCGCGCATCACTGCGATAGTCGCGCTCCATCCCCGTGCCTTCCCCGGTGATGGCGACGCAATAGAGCGCCCGGTGGCTGCGCGCATACCCGCCCGAAAACCCGTTCGTTGCCGCAAGGTGAAACCGGGAGCGCCCGGAGGATGCGCCCGCCGATTCCACCTGAGAGACGCCGGGAACCGCCAGCGCCGCCGCCTCTGCCCTCAGCGCATCCTGTTCCAGAGCGGCAGGCGGGGGGTCTTTTGCCGGATCACACAGGTCCAGCGCCGCCGCCCCCCGGTTCACGGCCAGTTGCGCCGGGTCCGCCAGCCCCGCGCTCGGGTCTTCGGGGGCCTCCCGCGCCATAGCGATTGCGCGCGCCGCCATCTCTGCCATCGTCTCGGGGCGGGTATCAGAGGCCGAAACCACCGCCTGCCGCCGCCCGACAAACACCCGAAGGCCGATGTCAGTGCCTTCCGCGCGTTCCGCATGTTCGAGCCTGCCGCCAAGCACGTCAACCGAAACCGCGCTTTCCTCGACGGCAAGCGCATCCGCCGCATCCGCCCCGGCCTTCAGGGCGTGATCAAGCAGCCGTGATGTCAGCGCGTCCAGAGGTTGCGTCATAAAGACCTCTGCATATTGACTGAGCCGGGCGGGGCATTGGGCCGCTGATGCGCTATTATGCAGAGGTCTTTCATATGCGTCGTCCCTTCGTCCCTTCGTTCATGCCCGGCCCGGCTCAGCGCACCCGCTGGCCGTTGGCAATCACATGACCCTCGGCATTGACCTCAAGTGTCGTGGTCAGCTCATCCTCACCCGCACCGGGGGCGAAAAACAGCCCCATCATCATATGCGCGCCCATGGCCATGTCCGGCGGCAACAGGCTGCCCTCGACCAGCTTGTTCAACAGGTCGCCCGCGCCCGTCAGGCTGAAACTGACCGCACCTTCGGGGCGGGGCGCGCCGTCAAAGGTCTCCAGATCGTCATTGTCAAAGGTGAAGCGGCCCGTGCCGGTCAGTTCCGCCCCGGCGACGGACAGCCGCATGTCGTTCAGGCTCAACTCATGCAGTTCGCCCGGCAGGGTCTCGTCCGGCCACGGCGTTTCCCACACGTCCGGGGCCAGAATATCAAACAGCCAGTTCCCCTTGCCGGACAGATCAAAGGTCAGCGTTGCCGGGTCGCGCGGCACCACGCCCGCCGGGTCGAACAGGTTCCATATGTCGTCCTCAAGGCTAAGGCCGGTCAGGTTCAGCCCGAGGGCGAAATCCTGCGGCGTGCCGGATTTTGACAGCGGGATCAGAAGGTCAGAGCCGTATTCGGCGGCGGTCACGGTGATTTTCGGCATCGGGGTGTCGGGGATCGATACGGCCAGCGACATATCGGTGGCAAGATCGGAATAGCTCAGCCTGTTCTTGTCCATGGCGAAGGCGAAGGCGATATTGCCAAAGGTGCCGGTGGTGTCCAGCCGGTCGCCTTTGGTATCGACCGACAGCGCAAAGCCGGTGTCGCCCATAGTGTATTCGCCTTCGGAAGCGAAACCATTGGCGAGGTTTTGCGCCATGTCTTCCGGGTCGAACCCTTCGGGTAAAATCAGATGAGAAGTGAACGACATTCCCTTGTTTTCAATAATGAAATCTAATTTATCGTCTATGCCTGGCACATCCATCCGTATCGCCACACCAACGGCCTCTGCCTGCCCGCTGCCGCGAACACGGATGACATCATCGCCGGACATGGTATAGCGGCCCTCATAGCCGGAAAACCCGACGCGCAGATTAAAATTTGCATCTTCTTCAATGGCTTGTCCGTTAAATTTCAAGTCTTCAAGTGCCATGCTCAGTTCACCGGCAGCAATGTCATAGACGGTTTCATCCGGGTCGCCGCTGGCGGTGATGGTGAGGTCCGTCCGGCGCAGGGCCGTGGTGATGGCCAGCTCTCCGTCGTCCCCGATGCCCTCTATTGTTATCATATATCTTTCGGGCAGGAAAACCCCGACACTGCCGTCGCCGTTCTCGCGCAGAATCAGCGGGCTGAAGTCAATGCGGGCCTCGGAATCAACGTCCCCGTCAGACTCAAAATCCCCCAAGGCAAAGACGGCTGAAACATCCCGGAGTGTCAGGGTGTCGCCTGTCATCTCCTCGCTGCCTGCTTCAAGCTGATAGCCGGTGCGCTCCATATAGACCTGCATGTCTTCCCAGACATCCCGGGCCGAGACATCGGCAAAAGCGGCGGTGCCGCAGAACATCGCGGCGGTTAAGATTGCGCCCCCGGCTGGCAGAGAACGTGGCATGATGCCTCCTCACGGTTGAAAGAACGGTGACAATCTGGGATGTGTGATCGGGATGGTCAAGCGGGAAACCCCTCAAAACCGGCGCGCCGGGGTGCGGAAGGCCCGAAAGGAGAAGAGACATGATCAGACTGGACAACCGGACCGCGGTGATCAGCGGGGCAAGCCGCGGGATCGGCGCAGAGACCGCGCGGGTGTTTGTGCGCGCCGGGGCGAATGTGGTGTTGCTGGCGCGCAAAGAGGCAGAGATTGCTGCTCTGGCGGCGGAACTCGGCCCCCGCGCGCTGGCGGTTCCCGGCGATGTAAGCCGCTACGGGGATGTTGTGGCGGCGGTTGAGGCCGCCGTGGACAGGTTC
>JPPB01000146.1 GCA_001483205.1 alpha proteobacterium 3107 | reverse complement strand
ATCGCATCACTCATCTGATCGACGCCACCCACCCGTTCGCGGCGCAAATGAGCGCAAACGCCGTCGAGGCCGCTGCACGGGCGGGCATTCCGCTGGCCGCGCTCACCCGTCCGCCATGGCGTCCCGGCCAGGGGGATGACTGGCGGTGCGTGCCCGATGTGGCGGCGGCGGTGGCCGCGCTTGATGGCCCGGCCCGTCGGGTGATGCTGGCGCTCGGGCGTCAGACTCTGGCCGCGTTCGCCGCCCTTCCCCTTCCCCGGCATCACTATCTGCTTCGGCTGGCCGAGCCACCGGACAGGCCGCCGCTGCCCGACTGTGAAATCATCGTTGCCCGCGGGCCGTTCGATGTGGCGGGCGATACGGCGCTGTTGCGCGACCGGCGTATCGAGGTCATCGTCTGCAAGAACGCGGGCGGAACGGGGGCGGCGGCCAAGCTCTGTGCGGCGCGCGCCCTTGGCCTGCCGGTGATTATGATTGACCGCCCGGCCCTGCCCGCGCGCACCGAGATCACCACCGTGGCCGGGATATTCGACTGGCTGGGTCATACCGGGGCCGACCTTGGGGTGTAGACAATCGGCCCGGCCCGGTGCGGGATAATCCGGGTTTGGGCAGAGCCGATCAGAACCACCGTCCGCATGTCCGCCATCTCTGCCTTTGCCTCAGAGAGCGGCACGACGCGGATCGTTTCGTCCGGGTGTGAGACGTTGCGGGCGAAGATCACCGGGCGGTCGTCGCCGCAGGTTTCCCTGAGTATATCAAGCGCGCGGGCGAACCCTTCGGGCCGGGCCTGCGAGCGCGGATTATAGAGGGCGATGGCAAAATCCCCCTCTGCCGCCAGCCGCAGGCGCTTTTCGATCAGCGCCTGGGGTTTAAGGTTGTCGGACAGATTGATGGTGCAGAAATCATGGCCGAGGGGCGCGCCCGCACGGGCGGCGGCGGCCAGCATAGCGGTGATGCCGGGCAGGACACGGATGTCAAGGTCGCGCCACGGCTTTGGTCCTGTCTCCAGCGCCTCAAACAGCGCCGCCGCCATAGCAAAGACGCCCGGATCGCCGGACGAGACGACAACCACCCGTCTGCCTTCTGCCGCCATCCGCAGGGCGTGGCGGGCGCGATCGAGTTCCGCCCGGTTGTCGGACGGGTGCAGGGAGAGGCCGGGGCGGGGGCAGACCCGTGCCACATAGGGCGTGTAACCGACGACATCGGTGGCCGCGTTCAGTGCGCCCGAGACTTCCGGCGTCACCATGCCGTCCGCGCCGGGGCCAAGCCCGGCAATCCGCACCCAGCCGCTCATGGTCGCCGCCCCTGTCGGTGCGTGAGGGTGGTAAAAACTTCCGCATAATGGTGCATCGGCGGCCAAACCGCCCCGCCCGGCTGAGCCAATATGCAGAGGTCTTTTGTATATTGGCACATTGGTGGCCAACTTGTCCGCCCGGTCGCCAGACCGGGCAGCGCCGCTTCACCCCTCAATGGGGTGGGGCGGCGCGCGCTCCCCTCTTGCCGGGCCGGACGCAGCCCTTGTTCCCTTCCCGGCGGGTCGCAGATCACCCGGCACAAAGCCCCGCCCACCTGCGCCACATTGCGCACCCGGCCACTCATGGTCGCCGCCCCTGCCCATGCACGAGGATCGTCGAAAAATAGGGCATTGCCGTGTCTTCAGCCTCTGCCAGGCGGCGGACACTCTCGCCCTCCATCGTTGCGAACGCCACGATCCAGGCGTCATCAAACCGCCCCGCCGCCTTCAGCGCCGCCTTCACCTTGCCGATATTACGCCCCACCTTCATCACCACCAGCGCATCGGTATCCGCCATCCGGCGGGCAAGCTCATGCTCCGGCAGGGTGCCCATCAGCACGGTCAGCACGTCATCACCCCAGGTGATCGGCACCCCGGTGGCGGCCCAGGCCCCTGACATGCCGGTGACGGCAGGCACGACCTCAACCGGCACCACCCCCGCCAGCCGCGCATGAAGGTGCATGAAAGAGCCATAGAAGAACGGGTCGCCCTCGCATGGCGCAACCACGTCCTCTCCACGCCCGAGAATCCCAAGGATATGCGCCGCGCAACCGGCATAGAAGGCCGAGAGGGTTTCGTTGTAACGCGGATCGTCCAGCGGGATTTCGGTGGTGACGGGGTATTCCATCGCGAACTCGGTCACATCGGCGCGCAGCATCCCCTCGATGATCCCGCGGGCGCGCCCGGCCCGGCCCGCCTTGCGGAAATAGGCGATGTGCTTTGCCCCGCGCAGCAGGCGGTCGGCGCGCACACTCATCAGCTCCCGGTCGCCGGGGCCGACGCCGACGCCGTAGAACGTGCCGGATATGCCCGTGGTCTTCATTCTGCGCGGCTCGCCATAGCGTTCACGGCGGCAACCGCGATGGCGCTGCCCCCCAGCCGCCCCTCGACAATACAGCAGGGCGCGGGCCGGGCCTGCCAAAGCGCCTCTTTCGATTCCGCCGCACCCACGAACCCCACCGGGCAGCCGATGATAGCGGCGGGGTGCAGGGCCTGCCCGTCCTCCAGCATGTTCAGCAGGTGGAAGAGCGCCGTCGGTGCGTTGCCGATCGCCACCACCGCGCCGTCAAGCCGGTCGCGCCACAGCTCCAGCGCCGCCGCCGAGCGGGTGGTCCGCATCCTTTCCGCCCGCTCGCGGACGCCTGCGTCGTGAAGGGTGCAGATCACCTCGTTATCGGCGGGCAGGCGGGCGCGGGTGATGCCTTCGCTGACCATCCGCGCATCGCACAGGATCGGCGCGCCTGCCATCAGTGCCGCCCGTGCCGCCACCACCACACCGGGCGAAAAGCGGATGAACGGGGCCAGACCGACCATCCCGGCGGCATGGATCATCCGCGCCGCCACCGGCTCCTCATCCTTGTCGAAATGGTCAAGCCGGGCCTCTGCCCGGATGATGGCGAAGGACTGCCGATAGATCGCCGCCCCGTCGGTCTCGTATTCGTAAGGCATCAGGCCACTCCGAAACGTGCAAGAAGGGCCTCGCGGGTGAGGCCGGTTTCCCGGGGCGCATCCCACGGATGGCCGTTCGGGACAAGATCGAACCGCCCGTCGCGCCCGGTCAGGGTCAGATCAGCGGGCCGGGCACGGGCGCACCCCTTGGCGCAGCCCGACACATGCAGCCCGCCGGTCACGCGGGTGGCCAGCCGCCGGGCCAGATCGCGGGTCTCAACAGTGGCGGCGCGGCAGAGCGGCGCGCCCGGACAGGCATCAACGCCGAGCAGCGGATCATCCGGCCCGGTGACAAAGGCCGGGGCGGGGACGGTGTGTGTCGCCTTCAGCAGAAACACCCGCCACGGCGTGACCCGCATCGCTGTCGCGCCGCTGTTGCGGATCAGCGCGGCGAGGCCGTGCACGTCGATTTGCCCGAAAGGTGCGCCGGGTGCCCGCCAGCCGCCCGCCTGTCCGGGGCGCACGAGGGGTCCGGGGGACGCAGGTGGTTCTGTGCCCACGGCCCAGCCGGGCAGGGG
>JPPB01000145.1 GCA_001483205.1 alpha proteobacterium 3107 | reverse complement strand
CGGAAACATTCCTCGCCGCAGCACAGATCGCCGCTATCGTCATATGGTATTTGTGAGTCTACACCCTAGCCCCCGGCACCCCCCACATGCAGGACGCGCCCGCCCGCGGCGCGGGCATCTGCCGGGTCATGGGTGACCAGCAGAACCGGAAGCGCCCGCTCGCGCGCATGGGCAAAGACCAGTTGCCTGATCTGTTCCCGCCGGGTGCTGTCGAGCTTTGAGAACGGTTCATCCAGCAACAGCGCGCGCGGGTCTGACAGCAAAACCCGCATCAGGGCGACCCGCGCCCGCTGACCGCCTGACAGGGTGGCCGGGTCGCGCCCGGCAAGCCCCTCCAGCCCGACCCCGGCCAGCGCGTTTTCGATGGCCGCGTGCCGTGCCGCCCGGCCCCGCAGTGCCGGGCTCAGCCCGAATGCCAGATTGGCCCCGACCGACAGATGCGGAAACAGCAGGTCGTCCTGAAACAGGATTCCCACCCGGCGCGCCTCGGGCGGCAGATTGCCCAGCTCCGCGCCATCAAGAGTGATGCGCCCCGAGACGCCAAAGGCCGGGTCAACGGTTCCGGTGATCGCCGCCAGTATCGTCGATTTGCCCGAGCCGGACGGCCCCATGATCGTCACCACCTCGCCCGGCGCAATACGGGCGGTGACATCGGCCAGCACCTGATCACCGAGTGCGATGCGCAGGCGTTCCAGATGCAATCCGCGCTCAGCCATTCAAGACCCCCCTGCGATTGCGCCAGATAATGCGCGGCAGGAAAACCGCGAGCAGAAACGGCAGCAGCGCCGCGCCCGTCTGCAACAGGCCAAGCACACCAACCGCCCGCCGGTCCCCGCCCGAAGCCAGTGCCAGCGCCTCGGTCGTCAGGGTCTGCACCCGCCCGCCGCCGATCAGCAGCGTCGGCAGATATTGCCCGACCGATACCGAGAACCCGACCGCAGCCGCCGTCAGCACCGGGGCCAGAAGCATCGGCAGGCGCACGGACCACAGCACTCGGTCCGGCCCCGCGCCCAGAGCTTTCGCCACCGTTCCTATCCGCACGTCCCAGGCCCGGAACGGAGCCGACAGCGACAGAAAAACATAGGGCAGCACGAACACCAGATGAGCAAAGATCACCGCCACCCGCCCGGAACCAGCCCCGGTCTGCAAGAGCAGAATCTGCAAACCCGGCAGGAAAGCGACCTGTGGAATCAGAAGCGGCAGATAGATCAGCCACAGGCTTTGCCGCCCCGGTCTGAGGCCATGACGATATTCGGCCTCAAGACAGCCGATGGTCAGGACAAGCGCGATCAGCGTCGCGGTTCCGGCGATTAGTGCGGTCTCGGTCACCGGGCCGTAAAGCGCGGTTGCGAACCGTGTCCAGCTTCGCAGGGTCAACTGATCGGGCCAGAGATCGGGAAAGCCCCAAAACCCGGCAACGGACCAGACGCCCAGACCGGCAAGTCCAAGCAGGATGGCCAGTGCCGACAGCACGGCGCATAACAGAGAGGCAAGGCGCAACGGGCGCTCTGCCCCCCCGGCCAGAGACCGCCCGCCCCGCCAGACCCAACGCGCCCCGAGCCACGCCGCCAGATGCTCGCCCCCCCGCCAGACAATCAGCGCGCCCGCGACAAGGCCGAACTGCACCAGCGCCGCCGCCGCCGCTTGCAGGCGAAAGCTCAGGTCCGGGTCCGCCATCCAGCGCACGATCTGAACCGCAAGGGTCGGCGGCGTGTTGGGGCCGAGGATGATCGCCACATCCACCACCGACATCGAATAAGCCAGCACCACATAGACCGGCAGGCGGATTTGCGCATAGATGCCGGGGAAAACCGCCTTGATCCAGCCGGTCATCCGCTGATAGCCTAGGGATGCGGCAACGGTGCGGGCCTGTCCCGTTCGGCCTTGCCCCAGCGCGGCAAGGGTCATCAGCATGAGGAAGGGCACCTCTTTTGCCACCAGCCCGCCAACCATGGCCAGGCCCCAGGGATCCTGCACGATCAACAGGTCAGGCGGGCGTTGCCACCCGGTGGCCCAGGGCGAGAGCGCCCGCGCAATCCAGCCCGAGGGTGCGATCAGAAAGGCGATGCCAAAGGCCGCCGCCGCGTGGGGGACGGACAAGAGCGGCGACAGCACCCGTTCGATCAGCCGGAAAGGCCGGGTGCCCTGCCAGCCAGCCACGATCAGCATTGTCAGCGCCAGCGAGATCAGGGTTGCGGCCAGCCCGGTGGTGACGCTCAAACGGGCGGCGGGCAGGAAGCCGGGCCAGTCCGACAGCGCCCGGAACGGGGCCAGGGACAGGCCGTCGCCGCCCACGGTTGCCATCAGGCCGAAGGCGGGGCCGAGCGTGCCCGCGATCCCGGCGATAATCGGCCCCAGCATCATCAGAAGCGTCAGCGCCGGAAGCCGGTGGAGCGCGCCGGTGCGCGGCTCAGATGTCATGCCGGTCTCCGGCGAAAGATACTGTGTGTGCGCGGCCTCTTTTCTCTTGCCTGCCCGGATGTGGCCCTTACCTCCTTCCCGAAACCTCTGCATATTGGCCGGGCCGGGCAGCCGCCTGCCTGGGCGCGCGTTTTGGCCGCTGATGCGCCATTATGCAGAGGTCTTAACGGACAGGTCATCGCAGCGCCATTGTCGGTTGGCAAGACCCAAGCCATACAAAATCACTCCGACACGCCATACCGGGCAATCCAGTCCTGCTCCAGCCGCACCATCCAGCTCGGGTGTGGCTCTGGCAGGGCAGGGCCGAGTGCTTCGGGCGGCAGGGTCGCAACCCCCAGCTCAATCGCCTCGAACCGGGCGCGGTCCCCGGCGCTCAGCGCGTTCAGATCAAGCACCGTCCCCAGCCCCCAGACCGCCGGATCCTGCATCCGCGCCTGTGCCTCCGGCGACATGATGAAATTCGCCAGCACCATTGCGCCCGCCTTGGCCGTGGCGTTGTAGGGGATAGCGACGAAGCTCGCATTGCCGAGCGTACCGCCCTCAAGCACGAAGGTGCGCGCGGTTGCGGGCAACTCGAAACTCGCGATCTTGTTCGAGGCCTCATTGGGGTTGAAGGTGATGGCGATGTCGATCTCTCCGTCTGCCATAAGCTGCGTCTGGCGCGCTCCGTTCTGCGGATAGGCCCGCCCCGCCCGCCAAAGCGCCGGTCTCAGCCGGTCCAATGCCGCCCACAAAGGCGCAGTCGCCGCGTCGTAATCCGCCTCTTCCACCGGGGATTGCAGGATTGCGGCGTCGGGGGTCAGTTCGATCAGCGCCTGTTTCAGGAAAGTCGAGCCAAGGAAATCGGGCGGTTGCGGAAAGGTGAAGCGGCCCGGATTGGCCACCACCCAGTCAATCAGGTCGGGGATCGAGGCGGGCGTCTCGGTCAGGCGCGCCGAATCATAGACAAAGACCACCTGCGCCATGCCCCAGGGGGCCTCCAGCCCCTCGGTCGGGATGGTGAAATCACTGGTGAGTGTCGCCTTGCCCCTGACATCCGCAAACCGCCAGTTCGGTGTCT